>JAEYOU010000538.1 GCA_023411405.1 Pseudomonadota bacterium
ACCCACCCCGCCGGAGGCGCGGCGGCGAGCCCGGCGAGCTCCGGCGGAAACGCGGCGAGGAGGAGCGCGGGCATGGGGCGACTACGCGGCCAGCCGGGGGAGGAACTCCACGTCCACGACGTAACGCCGCGGATTGCGAGGATCGACGAAGACCGTCAGCTCCTGGGCCCGGACGTACGAGGTCGGATCGAACCACAGGTTCCTGCTCCTGAAGACGTGGAGCAGGCCGGTCCTCGGGTCCTGCCACTGGCACACGATGCGCCACGGTTGGACGCCGTTCACGGTGACGCTCGCGTTCCGCTCCACGGCCTGGAAACGCGCCTGCACGCGGCGGCCGTGCAGCCGGAGCGCCGCCTCGCGGCGGCGGCCCGCGGCGCGGGCGGCGAGCATCCCTCCACCGACCCCGCCGAAGAGGAGGCCGAGGCCCCCGAGGATGATCGGGAAGCCCCAGAGCGAGAACGTCCCGTGGAGGCGGACCTCGCCGGGCTGCCGCGGATCGTAGGACAACGTCACGCGCTCGCCCACGTCGTACGCGGGCGGGGAGCTCCGGATGCGCCCGGTGAACGTCCGCGTCTCACCGGAGGGGAGCCGGTACTCGACCCTGGGGGCGTACGTGTCCGAGCCGACGAGCGCGACGACCGCTCCCTCGACCCGCTCCGCGCTCCGCAGGAACGCCGCCGTCCCGCGGGCGACGTACGCCGCTCCGCCGAGGAGGCCGAGCCCGACGACGAGGAGCAGCCACCCGATCCGCGCGATCGTCCTGTCCACGTTCCCCTCCTCCGCGGGGCGAAGCGCCCGCGCCGCCATTGTCCCAGATCAGCCGCGACGTTCCCAGGCGGCCTCGCCCTGCCGCCGGACCCGCGTGGACGCGCCCTCGGGGCTCCGCTTCACGGCCGCCGCTCCAGCGCCGAGAAGTCCGGCTCGACCGCGCGCCCTTCTCGCAGGCTCCGCTCGAGGGCGTCCACGGTGATCGCGTCCGCGACCGACTCCTCGAGCAGGACGAGCGGCCGCGCGCGGCCGCGGGCGGCGCTCACGAAGTCGTCGAGCTGGAGCGCGAACGCGTCGGCTGCCGGGATCCGCTCCACGGTCGCGACGACGTAGTCCCACTCCGGCTTGCGCCGGAGCTGCTCGATCGCGACCTCGCCGTAGATCCCCCACGCCACGGGCAGCCGGAGGATCGCCCCGGCGCAGCTGATCTGGAGGGCCTGCGTGAAGCTCGCGTGCTTGCTGCTCTCGAGGAACCCGGCGACGCCGTTCCGGTACTCGATCTGCGCGTAGATCCGGTCCACGACGCCGTACCGCTCGTTCACGCCGCCCGACGCGAAGACCCGCCGCGGGAGCGACCGCGCGAAGTGCTGGGCGCCGTTCACGCAGTAGGCCAGCCAGTCGTGGAGGACGCCGCCGCCGCACTCCTTCCGGTAGCGCCAGTCCTGTCCCTGCAGGGCGTCCGCGTGCGCGTCCGGCTCGTGGTTGCTGAAGGCGGCGCGGACGTGGTCCACGGCCCCGAGGCCCGACGCGAAGGCGAGCTCCTCCAGCCGCCGGAGCGCCGGGTGGTGCCGGTACATGTACCCCTCGACGACGAGCGCGCCGCGCGCCCGGGCGAGCGCCAGGATCTCGAGCGCGGCGGCGCCGGAGGTGGTGAGGGCCTTCTCGCACAGCACGTTCCGGACGCCGGCGGCGAGGCAGGCGCGGAGCTGCTCGAGGTGCAGGGTGGGCCACGTGCAGAGCACGACGGCGTCGAGCCGCTCCCGCGCGAGCAGCGCGTCGAGCGACGCGTGCGCGGCGCACCGGTGCGCCGCCGCGAAGCCGCGGGCCCGCGCCTCGTCGGGATCGCAGCAGGCGACCAGGGCGACCTCGGGGTGCGCGGTGAGGGTCCGCGCGTGGACCTGGGCGTGCGCGCCGCAGCCCACGATCGCGAACCGGAGCCGCTCGTCGTTCGTCTCCATGCCGCGATCCTACCGCGACCGGGCCCCGCCCGGGGCTCCGCCGGTGGCAGGCTCGCGGACCGAGCTCCTCGACGCGGGCGCGAGCCGCGCGCGCACCAGCGCGCAGTAGAGGAGCGTCCCGGCGACCGATCCGGCGGGCACCACGAGCAGGTTCGCGAACGGCACCACCAGGGCGAGCGCGAGCACGCCGCCGAGGCCGAGCCCGAGCGGCCGGATGGACCGGAGCGCGGCGTGGACGTGGCCGAGGGGGTGGAGGTGCCGGGCCATCGGCAGGTCCAGGTACTCGACCGCGGTCCAGCGCGCGGTCCACAGGAACGCGAGCACCGGGTACGCGACGTTCACGACCGGTACGATCAACACGAGCAGGAGGAACGCGTGCCCGAGCGCGAACCAGAGGAGCCGGACGAGCGCGTTCGTCACCCCCCGCGCGGTCTCCGCGACCGCCCGCCCGAACCCGCCCTGTGCCTCGATCGGCCCGAGCTCCAGCCGCTCGACGCGCGCGGACAGCACGTCGAGCGCCGGCGCGGACAGCGCGGTCGGCAACCCGAAGGCGCCGAGGACGAGGAGGACGAGCCAGACCGCCGCCTGGGCCACCCGCCAGAGCGCGAGCCACCCCCACGCGTCGGGCCGCGTCCACAGGAGGCCGAGCAGCCACGCGGCGATCGAACCGCCGAAGACGACGACGGCCACGATGCCGAGGAGCGTGAGCGCCGCGGGCACCGCGGCGAGCGGCCAGAGCGCGCGCCGCGTCGCGAGGAAGGCCAGGCCCCGGGGGGCGAGGGACGCGCCGGCGAGGAGCCGGGGGAAGAAGCCGTTCGGGATCGACATGGCGCCGTGCCCTGCGGCGTCCCGCGCGGGGCGGGGCCGGGCTCGGACAATGTAGCACGGCGGTCCCCCGTGCAATTTTCGTGGCGCGCCGCGGCGCCGTGGCAAGCCGGCGAATTGACTGGCTGTGATCGCACGCCGGCGCGGGCGCATTGGATCGGGCCGCGCCGTGTCCCATAATCGCGGGCAACCATGCGAAGCCTCTACATCTGGCCCGAGAATCCCGTGGCGTCGCTCCTCGTCCTCTTCCTCGTCGTGCAGGTCGTCGGGTACGCGGCGCGCGTGCCCGTGCACCGCGGGCTCCGGAAGCTCGGGGCGGCGCTCGGCGGCGCCCTGCGGCTCGCGGGGCGCTGGCTGCGCAGCGCCTCCGACGAGCTGCACCGGCGCAACCGCGAGGTGCTGCTCGAGGCCGGCCGCACCGAGGCCGAGGCCAGGCTCGAGCGGGAGTTCACGCGCCTCGCGACCACCTTCACGACCGAGCTCAAGGAGTACCCCGCGCTCCACAAGCGGCTGGACGAGAGCGTGCGGCGCGTGGACGAGGATCTCAAGGCCTCGGCGCTGACGCCGCCCGAGGCGCCGGGCTGGCCCGAGGCCGTGCAGGCCATCGCCGCGCTCCCCAAGGCGGGCGATCGGACCGTGCAGAAGGTCCTCGACGAGATCCACAAGTCGGCGGTCGCGTCCGAGAAGAAGACGCTCGCCGAGTACCGCGAGGCGACCGCGAAGCGGCACAAGATCCTCGCCGACATGGCCCCGGTCTGGAAGGCGATCAAGGGCGCGCTCGACCAGGTCCAGCACGCGGTGACCGGCACCCTCGGCGCGTCGAGCAAGATCGACGGCTACATGGATCGGTACGAGAAGATCCGCCGGGGGGAGGACGCCGCGGAGCGGGGGCTCGCGGCCGGGTCGCTCAACCTCTTCATCATCTCCGCGTTCGTGGTGGCGGTCGCGGCGGTCGGCGCGTACGTCAACTTCCACCTCATCGCCCGCCCGATGTCCGAGCTCGTGAACTCGGCGGGCGGGTCGGTCGCAGGGCTCTCGGTCTCCAAGATCGCGGCGCTGGTGATCGTCCTCATGGAGGTCGCGGCCGGCATCTTCGTCATGGAGTCGCTGGGCATCACGCACCTCTTCCCGAAGCTGAGCGGCCTGCCCATCTCGCGGCGGCGGGTCATCTTCCTCGTGGCGCTCGCCGGCCTGTTCCTCCTCGCCTGCGTGGAGGCGTCCCTCGCCGTCCTGCGCGAGAACATGTCGGCGGCGGACCAGGCCCTCCGGATGGAGCTCGCCGGCCAGGCCTCGCCGGCGCAGCAGCAGGTCCAGGCGCAGCTCGTGGACCGGATCCCGGTGCTCGGCCAGGCGGTGCTCGGCTTCATCCTCCCCTGGATCCTGGCGATGATCGCGGTGCCCCTGGAGATGCTCATCGAGACGGGCCGCCACGTCGTCGGCCGCGCCCTCGGCCTCCTCCTGCGCGGCGCCGCCGTGCTCCTCCGGATCTGCGGCCACCTCGTGCGCTACGGGACGGCGGTCCTCGCGCACGTGTTCGACATCGTCATCGTGGTGCCGCTGCAGATCGAGCGGCTGGTGCGCGGCGACGCGGGCCGGGCGCCGAGCCCCGTGGCGCCGGCCGCGCTGCGCAACCCCACCGAGCGCACCCAGCCCTTCCAGGCGCCCCGCCGATGACCGCCTTCAAGCTCGCGGCCGCTGCCGCCCTGCTCCTCGCCGCCTCGGCCTGCACGGACGGCCGGAGCCAGACCCGCGCCGTCGCCGTGCTGGTGGACGTCTCGGGCACCTACGCCGACCGGATCCCCGACGTCGCCCGCATCGTCCGCGCCGGCGTGCTCCCCGGGATCCGCCCGGGCGACACCTTCCTCGTCGTCCGCATCGGCGAGCAGAGCTACGCGGACGACGCCCTGGTGAAGCGGGTCACGCTCGACGAGCGGCCCAGCCGCGCGAACGCGCAGAAGCTCGACCTCGCCCGCGAGCTCGACCGGTTCGCCTCGTCGCAGAAGCGCGCCCGCTACACCGACATCAGCGGCGCGCTGCTCTTCGCGTCGGAGCACCTCAAGAAGACGGGCGCCGGGCACCGGGCGATCGTCATCTTCAGCGACATGCGCGAGGAGCTGCCCAAGGGGGCGAAGCGCACGCTGGAGCAGGACGAGCTCGCCGGCACGGACGTCCTCGCGATGAACGTGAAGCGGCTCGCCGCCGACGTGAACGACCCCGCCGCCTACCGGGCGCGCCTCGCGGACTGGGGCAAGCGGCTCACCGCCGCCGGCGCGGCGAGCTGGAAGGTGGTGCTCGATCCCGAGGAGCTCGCGGGGACGTTCACCTCGGAACCGTGAGGGCGAGCGGAGCGCATGCGGCCGCTCATCCTGAGCCTGTCGAAGGGTGAGCGGCGAACGACTCCCTCGTACGAAGGACGCCGGAGCGGTCCCTCGCGCCAGAGCACGACGGCGGCAGGCCGAGGAGCCCGCCGCCGTCGCGCGCCCGGTTCACCTCACGGCTGGATCCGGAACCGCTGGCTCGCCTGACCGTTGCACGTCGCCAGGACGACGTCGGCGCCGTTCGCGGTGCTGCTGCGGGAGACGTACATGCACCGGTTGGTACTGCTCTGCGGCCGGAGCTCGTACACGCCGGTGGAGACGGCGCGGATGAGCCAGCGCTGGCCCGCGGAGCCGTTGCAGGTGGACTGGATCACGTCGGAGCCTCCCCAGCCGTTCTGCACGGCGAGGCACCTCGTCGTGGCGTGCGACGGACGCAGCTCGTAGATCCCGCTCCCCTGGTGCGTGAGCTGCCACCGCTGGTTCGCGCCACCGTGGCAGGTCCACTGGAACACGTCCGCGCCGCTGGCGGTCGAGGCGCCGGAGACGTCCACGCACCGGGGCGAGAGCGTGCTGGGGATGTGGGTCGGCAGGAGGCTGTAGGTGCCGTCCGCGATCGGCCCCCCGCCGGTCCCCCCCGTGTACGTGGCCGTGTACGTGGTGGCCGTCGCCGGGATCACGATCTCGTGCGTGGCCGCGCCGCCGTCGGACCAGGAGCCGAACGTGTACTGCGTGCCGTTCGACGTCTGCGGCGAGGGCGCGCCGATCGCGCGGATCATCCCGACCACGTTCGGGACCGTCACCGGCGCGGTCACCGGCGTCCCGTCGAGGAGGAGCTGCAGGCCGGCGGGGTTGGTCTGCAAGGTCACGTTGGCGACGCGGGGGACGAGGTCTCGGGTGACCGTGTGCGTCAGCCCGGAGGAGTCCCGCACCGTGAGGTGGAGCCGGTAGAACACGTTCGTCGCCACCTCGCCCCGGTCCGGGATGGTGACGGAGCCGCTCGTGACGCCGCTCGTCGGGCCGTAGAACGGGTGCGTGTGAGTGTCGTGGTGGAACACGATCTCCCACGTGAACGCGCTCGGCGGAAGCGCGCCGTCCTGGGGATCGGTGCCGGTGCCGGAGAAGCTGACGGT
The DNA here is from genome assembly GCA_023411405.1 of Pseudomonadota bacterium. Classification (GTDB taxonomy): domain Bacteria; phylum Myxococcota; class Myxococcia; order Myxococcales; family Anaeromyxobacteraceae; genus Anaeromyxobacter. The sequence goes on from JAEYOU010000538.1 coordinate 6,220, forward strand.
CGTCCCCGCGGCGTAGGTCGCGCCCGCCGCCGGCGTGGTGATGCTCGCGGTGGGAGCGCTCCCCCCCACGGTGAGCGTGGCGGCGTTGCTCGTCGCGGTGCCCGCGGCGTTCGTCACCACCGCCCGGAACGTGGCGCCGTCGTCGGCGGACGTGGCCGTGAACGACAGGGTCGGACCGGTCGCGCCGGCGATGTTCGTCGTCCCGCGCTGCCACTGGTAGCTGAGCGGCGGGGTGCCGGTCGCGACGACGGTGAACGTGGCTTGCTGGCCCGCCGCGACGGTGACGCTCACCGGGTGCTGCGTGACGACGGGCGCCTCGGCCTGCTGGCCGTACCGGACGCGGTGCACCTGTCCGGCCGGCGAGCCGCCCCGCTGCAGGTACCAGAGCGACCCGTCGCCCGCGACCCTCAGGTCGACGGGAGCTCCGAGCCCGGTCGCGAAGCCCGACGCCGTCCCGGTCGCGGGGTCGAAGACGCGGATCCAGTTGCTGCAGTAGTCAGCGAAGAAGTACTTGCCGAGGTAGGTGCCGGGGAACTGGACCGTGGCCGGGTCGTAGAACGCGCCGCCGGTGATCGCGCAGCCGGTCGTCGTCCCCGAGCCGTGCTGGTATGCGAAGATCGGTCCGCGGACGCCCGCCTGCGTGGTGGGGCCCTCCGTCGTGGGCCACCCGTAGTTCGAGCCGGCGATCCCGTCGTTGATCTCCTCCCAGGTCAACTCGCCCACGTCGTTGATGAACATCCGACCGGTGCCCGGCTGGAAGGCGAACGTGAACGGGTTGCGCAGGCCGATGGCCCAGATGGCGTCGTTCACGCCGCTCGCCTGGGCGACGAACGGGTTGTCCGCCGGGATCGTCCCGTCCGCGTTGATGCGCAGCATCTTGCCGAGCAGGTTCTCGAGCGTCTGCGCGTTGGCGCGGTTGGCGTTCTCGCCCACCGCGATGTAGAGCTTGCCGTCCGGGCCGAAGTGCATGGCGCCGCCGTTGTGGTTCGTGGCGCTGCTCAGCGGGTCGAGCTCGAGCAGGATGGTCTCGCTGCCCGCCTCGGCGACGTTCGGGTTTGTCGCGCTCGCGGTGAACCGGCTCACCCGGTTGTGGATCGTCGGGGTCGTCGCCGTGTAGTACACGTACACGTACCGGTTGGCGGCGAAGCCCGGATCGAACGCGATGCCGAGGAGGCCGCGCTCGCCCACGGAGCTCACGGTCAAGGTCAGGAACGGCGTCGGCAGCAGCTGGCGCGGGTTGCCGTTCGAGATCACCCGCAGCTGCCCGTTCTGCTGCGACACGAACAGCCGGCCATCGGGCGCGAACGCCATCGCCGTCGGGCTCGGGATGCCCGACGCCACCAGCTCGTCGATGAAGCCCGTGGGGACGGCAGCGGCGGTCTCTTCGAGCTGCTCCGGCCCCTCGCCGTGGCCGCAGCCCGCCGAGACGAGGAGCGCCAAGGCGGCGAGCGCAGCGGTGATCGGTGATCGAGCTCGTGGCATCGGACCTTCCCTTTCCTGGACGGGCGCCGTGGGCGCCTCGGTACCGGTCAGTGCAGCGGAGGTCCCATCTGCTAAGCACGTTGCACTTTGAGTACAAGCGACGGAAAGGGCGCTCGCCGCCCGGAGCGGGCGGTCCCGTCGAGCCGACACCCAGGCGAGCCTCCGGGTGGGTGCATGTGGAGTGAACGAGCGTTTTCTCGAGGCAGGGCGCGCGCGCTCCTCAGCGGCCGCGCTCCTCGAACACGCGCCGGAGCAGCAGCACCCCCACGGCGGCGGGCGCGCCGAGCCACAGGAGCTTCCGCGTGCGGCGGCCCCATGACTGCACGCGGTCGCCGAAGAGGAGCAGCATCCAGTGGGTGGTCGCGTGGTCCGGGAGCCGGTACGCGAGCCGCTTGACGAGGCCCGAGACGCCGCGCAGCGGGACCGCCGTGCTGTAGACCGGCGGCGTCGTCTTGCCGGGCCGGCCGTGCGTCGGCGTGTTGGGTCTGGCGGACATCCGTGCGAGCTGTGGGCGCGCGTTGGGCCACGGCGCGGGCGGGCGCTCCTTCGGGTAGCCCGGGCGGCGGCTCAGGTCCTGATCCACCGGCGGGAACGGCCGGCCGGAGGGGAGCGGCGCCTGGAGGGTCGTCGCCTGGGTCACGTCCGGATCCGAGGACATCATTCGCTCCTAGTGAATCGTCGTGCCGTGGGGGAGGATGGCGACCTTGATGCAGCCGTCCTTCTTCTGGGCGAACATGTGGTAGGCGTCCGGCGCGTCCTCGAGCCCCACGCGGTGCGTGAACACCGCGTCGGCGTCCATGCGGCCCGCGCGGATGTGCTCGATGAGGCGCGGCAGGTAGCGCTTCACCGGGCACTGCCCGGTCCGGATCGTCTGCTGCTTGTTCATCGCAGTGCCGAAGTCGAACGCGGCGTACGGCGGGCCGTACACGCCCACGACCGAGAGCGTCCCGCCCTTGCGCGTCCCGTGCACGCACCAGTTGAACGCGACCGTCGAGCCGGCCTGCATCTTCCCGTACACGCCGATGGCCCGCTGCGCGGCCGAGCCCGCGGCCTCGCAGCCGACGGCGTCGACGGAGGCGTCCGCGCCCCGCCCCTCGGTCATGCCCTTGATGGTCGAGATGATGTCCACCTCGCGGAAGTTCAGGGTCTCGACGCCGGCCCACCGGCGGGCGAAGTCGAGCCGGTAGTCGACCTGATCGACCGCGATCACCCGGCCCGCGCCCATGAGCCAGGCGGAGCGCATCGCGAAGAGGCCCACCGGCCCGGCGCCGTACACGACCACGGTCTCGCCGCCGCGCAGGTCGCACATCTCCGCCGCGTAGTACCCGGTGGCGAGCGCGTCGGTGAGCGGGAGCGCCTGGAGGTCGGTGAGATCCTCCGGGATCCGCTCCGCGTCGACGGCGAGGAACGGCGCGCGCACGTACTCTGCCTGGCCACCGTCGTAGCCGCCGGTGAGGTGGCCATACCCGTAGACGCCGCAGGCGGCGTCGCTCGCCGGGTTTGTGTTCTCGCAGCTCGAGGTCATGCCGCGCTGACAGTAGAAGCAGGTGCCGCAGAAGATCGGGAACGGCAGGAGCACCCGGTCCCCGACCGAGAGGCCGGTCGCCTCCGGCCCGAGCTCCTCCACGACCCCGACGATCTCGTGGCCGAAGGTGGTGCCGATGCGCGTGTCGGGGACGAGGCCGTGGAGCAGGTGCAGGTCCGAGCCGCAGATCGCCGCCGCGGTCACGCGGACGATGCCGTCCTGCGGGTGCTCGATCCGGGGGTCGCGCTTGGTCCGCACCTTGACCCGGTACGGCCCGTCGTACGTGAGGGCTCTCATGCCGCGAAGGTGATCACGCCCCCCGCGGCACCGCTCGCCCGGGCGCTCCCCGATCGCCGGCCGCGCTGCCCGCAGGACGCCGCGTCGCAGCGGCCGGCGGAGGGTGGCAGTGGCTCGGAGAGGCTACCGCTCGAACAGCCTCGCCCCCCTCGACCGGATCACGTCCCGGTAGAAGGACGCCGAGTCCTTGGGGATCCGCTCCTGGGTCTCGTAGTCCACGTAGAAGAGGCCGAAGCGGTGCTTGTAGCCGTAGCCCCACTCGAAGTTGTCCATGAGCGACCACTGGAAGTAGCCGGCGATCCGCACGCCGTCCTGGATCGCGCGGTGGACCTGCAGCAGGTGGCGTTGCAGGTAGTCGATGCGGGACGGATCGTGCACCTTGCCGTCGAGCGACGGCCAGTCGCGGACCGCGATCCCGTTCTCGGTGATGTAGACCGGGAGTCCGTACCGCTCGTGGAGCAGGCGCGGCGTCCAGTAGGCGATCTCGGGGACCACGTCCCAGTCGAAGGCGGTGATCGGGTTCCCGGTCGGGAACGGGACCAGCTCCGGCACGCCGTCCTTGCCCGCGCGCACCGGGAAGCCGAAGTACATGTTGATGCCGACGAAGTCGGTCGGCTGGGCGATGGTCGCGAGGTCGGCCTCGAACCCGCGCGGGAGCGCCCTGGCCCAGTCGCGCAGCATGTCGTCCGGGTAGCGGCCACGGAGCATCGGATCGAACCAGCTCGTGATCGACCAGGGGTTCTCGCCCGACGCCTGGAGCGCCAGCGTCCGCGTGGCCTCGACGTCCGCCGGCGACGATGTCGCCGGCACGTGGTGCGTCACGACGAGCGCGCTCCCGACGCGGGCGCGCGGGGCGGCCGCGCGGATCGCCTGCACCCCGAGCCCGTGCGCGCGGAGGACGTGGTGCATCGCGCGCAGGTAGTCGCCGTACGCGAGCTCGAGCCCCGGCGCGTGCCGGCCTTCGAGGTGGCCCACCGCGGTGAACACCTGCGGCTCGTTGAACGTCATCCACCCCGCGACGCGGTCGCCGAGCTTGGCGGCCACGACGCGCGCGTACTCCGCGAACCACTCCCCGATCTCGCGGTTGAGCCACCCCCCGCGCCGCTGGAGCGCGAGCGGCAGGTCCCAGTGGTAGAGCGTGAGCCAGGGGGCGATCCCGGCACGCAGGAGCTCGTCCACCAGCCGATCGTAGAAGTCGAGCCCCTTCGGGTTGACCGCGCCCGTCCCCTCGGGCAGTACCCGCGGCCAGGAGACGCTGAACCGGTACGCCTGGAGGTCGATGCTCTTCATGAGCGCGACGTCACCGGCGTACCGGTGATAGTGGTCGCAGGCGACCGCGCCCGACTGCCCTCGCCAGACGGCGTCGGCGCGCGCGCAGAAGTCGTCCCAGATCGAGGGACCCTTGCCGTCCTCGAGGGCGGCGCCCTCCACCTGGTAGGCGGCCGTGGCGGCCCCCCACACGAAGTCCGAGGGGAACGCCTTGGAGCTGGTCATGGCCTGATCTTACCAGGAGGAGGCTCGCCTCGCGCTGCGCGTCGAGCGGCGCCTCGGGCCACGCCGCTACACACCGGGCTGGTTGGGGTGGATCTCGCCTCGCCAGGCGCCGGTCTCGGCGCCGCGCTCCTCGATGAACTTCTTGAACCGCTCGAGGTCGCCCTCGACGCGCCGGGAGAGGAACCCGAGGGCGTCGCCGACCTTCTCGATGAACCCCTCGGGCTCGTACTCGAGCGCCAGCGTGACGCTGGTGCGATCCGCGTCCATGGCGGTGAACGTGACCACGCCCCGGTTCACCGATCCTCGAGTGTGGCGCCAGGCGATCTGCTGATCGGGCACCTGGTGCACGATCTCCGCCTCCCACTCCTCGCGCTTGCCGGCCACGTTGGCGCACCAGCGCAGGTGCTTGTCGTCGAGCTGCTGGACCTCCTCGACGCCCTCCATGAACCGCGGGAACTCCTCGAACTGCGTCCACTGGTCGTAGACCACCCGCAGGGGCCGATCCACGTGGATGCTCTTCTCGATCCGCTCCATGTCCGCCTCCCCGGCCAGCCGGGCGCGAGATGCACCCGGCGTCCGCCCGGCACCCGCGACGGGTCCCCGGGCCTCGGCCACATCGGAACGGTTGGCACGCGGCGACGGGCACGCAGGGCATCCCGACTCCGTAGGGACCGGGGAGGAGGGCGTCGGCTCCGTCCCCAGGCAGGGAGCGCAGCCCACGGGCAGGAGCCGTTCCGGCGGGCGTGTAGCTTGCGGGGGGAGGCAGGCGCAGCAGGTTCTCGGGAACGCACGAAGGACCGCCCGGAACGTCCACGCGGAGCGTCCGCGGAGCTCGAGGTGTGTCCGGCAGCAGGGGGGTACCGAGCATGGCATACGAGAGGCGAAGGATGCGCTTGTGGAGCGTCGGCGCAGGGCTGGCCCTGGCGGTCGCGCTCGTGGCGGGCGCCTGCGACAACGACGACGACGGGAACGGGAACGGGAACGGGGGCGGCGGCGAGCCGACCGGCGGCGAGACGGGCAGCATGACGGACGCCCAGCTCGCCGGGATCCTCCAGACCGTGAACGCGGGGGAGATCCAGCAGGCTCAGCTGGCGCAGGAGCAGGCGACGAACCCGCTCGTGCAGTCGTACGCGGACATGATGTTTGCGGATCACACGTTCTCGAACCAGAGCCTGGCGCTCTCCGGCGTGACGCCGGAGACCACCCCCGAGAGCCAGCAGCTCGAGGCGATGGCGGCGGCGACCCTCACCGCGCTGGAAGGGTTGAGCGGCGACGACCTCGACCGGGCGTACCTCCAGAGCCAGGTCGATGGACACCGCGCGACGCTGCAGATCCTCGAGGACGAGGTCGGGGACGTGGAGATCCCGACGGGCTCCGACGGCGGCTCCGGCCCGACGGGCCCGACGGGCCCAACCGGCGCGACGGGTGCAACGGGAGGCACCGGTACGGACGGCACGGGCACGGGCACGGGCACGGACACGGGGGACGACGGGACAGGCACCGGCGGCGTCACCGGCCCTACCGGCTCGACGGATGGCACCGGCACCACGACGGCGGGACTCACCCTGACGCTCCGTCAGCAGGCTGCGGTCGCGCGCGCGACCGTCCAGAACCACCTGGCGCACGCGCTGCACCTGCAGGCCCTCGTCGGCGCGCCGAGCGGACCGACAGGACCGACCGGGCCCACTGGACCGACCGGGCCCACTGGACCGACGGGCGGCACGGGCACGGACGACGGCACCGGGACCGACGACGGCGGCACGACCGGCGGCACCGGCGACGGGACGACGACGGGCGGGCTCTAGCCCACCCTCTCGCAGCGCCGCACGACGAGAGGTCGCCGGGACGGTCCGCATCCGCGGGACGGGCCCGGCGGCCTCGTGCGCTCCGGCGCGAGGGTGCCCAGCGTCTCTCGCGTGACCGAGCTCATCGGCTGGCTCAGCTCCGCGATCCTCCTCCTCACGCTCTCCTGGCAGGTGCGCAAGCAGTGGCGGGAGGGCCGCAGCGAGGGCGTCTCGCGCTGGCTCTTCGTCGGCCAGGTCGCCGCCTCGATCGGCTTCACCACCTACAGCTGGCTCGTCGGGAACTGGGTGTTCGTGGTCACGAACGCCCTCATCCTCATCAACGCGGTGTTCGGGGCCTGGCTCGTCTTCCACCAGCGTCGCAGCGCGGCGCGCGGCGGCCGCGCGGTCCGGACGCGCGAGCAGCCGGCCTGACCCCGAGGGTCAGTGGTGAGCGGCCGCGGCCCCCGTAGCTTCGCGGCCGTCGGAGTCCGGGCGCGCATTGGCAGCCTCGGTGTGCGCGACGAACGGGCGGAGCAGCGCCGTCAGCTCCATGGGCAGGATGATCTTGGTGGCCGGGTTGGCCCCGAGCGACCGGAGCGCGTCGAGGTACTGCAGGCTCATGGTCTTGCTGTCCACCTCGCGCGCCACCGCGAACACCTTGTCGAGCGCGAGGGCATAGCCCTCGGCCCGGAGGATCGCCGCCTGCCGGTCCCCTTCCGCCTGGAGGATGATCGCCTGCCGCTGCCCCTCGGCCACGCGGACCGCCGCGTCGCGGCGGCCGTCGGCCTCCGTCACCGTCGCCCGCCGGCTCCGCTCGGCCGACATCTGCCGCGTCATCGCCTCCTGGATCTCGCGCGGCGGGGTGATCTCGCGGATCTCGACCGCGGAGATCTTGATGCCCCAGCGGTTTGTCACGTCGTCCAGCTTCCCGCGGAGCGCCTCGTTGATCTCCTCGCGCTTCGCCAGCACGTCGTCGAGCGGCATGCCTCCCACGACCGCGCGCAACGTGGTGATCGCGATCCCCCGCGCCGCCCCCTCGTAGTCCTCCACGTTGAGCACGCTCGGGACCGCGTCGACGATCTTCGAGTAGACGAGGAAGTCGATCGAGAGGTGCGCGTTGTCCTCGGTGATGGTCGTCTGGGGAGGCACGTCGAAGAAGCGCTCCCGCAGGTCCACCCGGATGCCCCGATCGACGAAGGGGATGAGCAGCACGAGCCCGGGCCCGCGCTCTCCGACGAACCGCCCGAGTCGGAGCACCACGAGCCGCTGGTACTCCGGGACGATCCGGATGGCCAGGACGAGCAGCACCCCCACGAGCGCCAGCACCACGACCGCACCGACGAGGTTCGTCTCCACACCCACTCCTCTCGCTCCAAGGGTTCGACAACACGAGGATGACCACGGCAGCGCCGTCGGGAGCCGCTGCTGCGCGCGCTCGGCCGCCGTCCTTACCGTTGGGGCGAGGCCCGGCATGCGCTCCCAGCCCCCCGCCCTGCTCCACGTGCGCCACCGGCGCGCGCTCCGCCTGGCCGGCACCGCGGCGCTCCTCGCGCTCGGCCTCTCGGCGCTCGCCCGCACGGCTCCCAGGACGGGGGGCGGAGCGGTGCGCGTCGTGGAGCTGGAGGGGGTCGTCAGCCCGGTCGCAGCGCGTTACTTCACCCGCGCGCTGGAACGGGCGACCGCCGACGGCGACGCGGCCGTGGTGCTCCGGATCGACACGCCGGGCGGCCTGCTCGACTCGACGCGCGAGATGACCCAGGCGATGCTGGCCGCGCGCGTCCCCGTGATCACCTGGGTGGGCCCGTCGGGCGCCAGGGCCGCCTCGGCGGGCATGTTCCTGCTCGTCGCGGGCCACGTCGCCGCGATGGCCCCGGGCACGCACGTCGGGGCGGCCCATCCCGTGCAGGCCGGCGGCGAGAGCCCGCAGGGCGCGATCGGCGAGAAGGCGGTCAACGACGCCGCCGCCATGGCGCGGGCGCTCGCCCGGGAGCGCGGCCGCGACGCGGCCTGGCCCGAGGAGGCGGTCCGAGAGAGCGTGAGCGCCACGTCGGACGAGGCGCTGCGGCGCGGGGTCATCGACCTCCTCGCTCCGGACCTCGAGGCGCTCCTCGAGGCCGTGGATGGGCGGACCGTCGTCACGGCCGCAGGGACGGCCCGGCTCGCGACGCGCGGCGCCGAGATCGTGCGCGCGCCGATGAGCCTGCCGGAGCGCCTCCTCCAGGCGATCCTGCACCCGAACGTCGCGTACCTCCTGTTCACGCTGGGGCTCATCGGCCTCATGGCCGAGCTCTACAGCCCGGGCACCCTCTTCCCCGGCATCGCCGGCGCGATCTCGCTGCTCCTCGCCTTCACCGCGTTCGGCGTGCTCCCCGTGAGCTGGGCGGGGATCGCGCTCGTCGTGCTCGGGGTGGGCCTCATCGGCATCGAGCTCCTCACGGAGGGGCTCGGCGTGCTCGGGCCCGGGGGGGTCGTCGCGTTCGTCGCCGGGTCGCTCCTCCTCTACCGGCCGAGCGATCCGCTCGCGCCCGCCGCGCGGGACCTCCGCGTGAGCGGCTGGCTCGTGGCCCTCGTCGCCGCGGTGCTCGTCGGGTTCCTCCTGATCGTGGGCCGGGCGCTGCTGCGCAGCCGGCGCAGCCCGGTGGCCATGGGGCCCGAGGCGCTCGTCGGGCGGACCGGCGTGGCCGCCTCGAACCTGGAGCCAGAGGGGACGGTGCTCCTCGATCGGGAGAGCTGGACGGCGGTGGCGGAGCGCGGACCGGTCCCGCGCGGCGCCACGGTCCGCGTGCTCGGGGTGCGCGGGGTGCGGCTCCGGGTCGAGCGCGCGCCGGGGCCTTGAGCGCGGCGCCTCCTGCGCGGGCGCGCGCCGCCGCCTCGCGGCGGTCCCGGACGCGCGGTACGATGACCCCATGCCCCTGCACCTCGAGCCGTTCCTCTCCCTGTGCCTCGCGCTCGCGGCGGGCCTCCTCATCGGGCTCGAGCGCGAACGCGCCGCGCCCAAGGACCCGCGCACCGACTCGTTCCAGGGCGGGGTCCGCACGCACCCGATCGTCGCCCTCGTGGGCGGCCTGGCGACGCTCTCGGCGCGGCAGCTCGGCTTCGCCCCGGTGGTGCTGGCGTTCCTCGCCATCGTGCTGCTCCTCGCGGTCAACTACGCGGGCGACGTCCTCCGGAACGGGCACCGCGGGATCACCAGCGAGTCCGCCTTCCTCCTCTCGTTCCTGCTCGGCGTGCTCGCGACGACGCAGGGCGTGATCGAGCCGCTCGGGAGCCGCGCGCTCGTCGTGGCCGGGACCGCCGTCGTCGCGACCTTCCTGCTCTCGGTGAAGCACACGCTGCACCCGTTCGTGCGCCGGGCGAGCGGCGAGGACGTCGCCGCGACGCTCAAGTTCCTCGTCGTCGCGGTGGTCGTGCTGCCGCTCCTGCCCGACCGCACGTATGGCCCGTACGACGTGCTCAACCCGTACAAGCTCGGGCTGCTCGTCGTGCTCATCTCGGGGATCTCGTTCCTGGGCTACGCCACGATCCGCCTGCTCGGCCCGGAGCGCGGTCTGGGGGTCACCGGCCTCGTCGGGGGCCTCGTCTCGTCCACCGCCGTCACGCTCGCGATGTCCGCCCGCGTGCGCGAGCGTCCGGAGCTGGCGGAGCCCGGGGCGCTGGGGGTGATGCTGGCGTCGACCGTCATGTTCTTCCGGGTCCTGCTGGTGGTCGCGGTCATCTACCCGGCCCTGCTCGGCCGGCTCGTCTACCCGATGGTCCTCGGCGCCGCCGGCGGGCTCGTCGCGTCCTGGCTGCTGTGGCGTCGCTCGCGGCGGCAGGCCGTCCCGCCCTCCGGCATCCAGCTCAAGAACCCCTTCGATCTCGGCCGCGCCGTGTCGTTCGCGCTCCTCTTCGGGGCGGCGCTCCTCGGCACCAAGGCGGCCTCGGTCCACCTGGGCTCGGGCGGAACGATCGTCGCCGCGGTGCTCGCCGGCGCCACGGACGCCGACGCCGTCGCCCTCTCGATCGCGGACCTGGCGCAGGGCGGGGGCATCACCCTCGGGTTCGCGACGGTGGCGGTGTTCGTCGGCGTGGCGTCCAACACGGTCGCGAAGGGGCTCCTCGCCCTGTTCGCGGGGGGCGCGCGGTTCGGCAGGCTCGTCCTCGGCGCCCAGCTGCTCGTGCTCGCCGTCGGCGCGCTCGGGGCCGCCGTGGCGTACGCGCTCTGACGGGCGCGCGCGCTCAGCCGGGCGCGTACAGGGCCGCGACGACCGCGCCGAACACGGCGTGGGCGAGGAGGGTCGCCACGGGCGTCCCGATCCCGTAGTGCAGGCCGAGGAACCCGGGCGGCTCGAGGGGCGCGGCCTCCGTGGGCCCCGCGGTCGTGCTCGCCATGCGCGGGTGGATCCCGGGCAACGCCGGCAGCACCACCGCGAGCACGAACATCCCGTGGACGAGCCCCGTCACCGCCCCTGCCCACCAGGAGAAGATCCCGGCCGCGTGAAACAGGCCCACGTGGGCGAGCGAGAAGATCCACCCGTTCACGAGGTGGAAGACGATACCGAGGACGCGCGCCCGATCGCGATCGGGGACGAGCATCGTGCCGAGCAGGTACGGGATGCTCATGCGGGTGAGGCCGGCGCCCTGCGCCCCCGCGAGCACGAGCGTGAGGATCACCGTCCCCGCGAACCCCGCCGCGAGCCAGCTCCACGCGTTCACGCGCGCGCCTCGCCTTCTCCCGCCGGCTGCGCGACCCCGCGTCCGGTCTCGGCCCGCGCGCGCCGCCCGATCGAGAGCGCCGCGTCGAGGAGCCCCACGTGCGTGAACGCCTGCGGGAAGTTCCCGAGCGCCGCGCCCGTCCCCGGCTCGATCTCCTCCGCGAAGAGCCCGAGGTCGTTGGCGTGCGCGCACGTCGCCTCGAACGTGCGTCGCGCCTCGTCGAGCGAGCCGCCGCCGCGGGCGAGGTACTCCGCTGCCCAGAACGAGCAGGCGCCGAACGCGCCCTCCCCGGCCGCGAGGCTCGGCTCGTAGCGGTAGAGCAGGCCGGGGCCCGCGCCCAGCCGCAGCCGGATCCGCCGCCAGGTCGCGCGCATGCGGGGCGACGCCGCGTCCGCGAACCCGTACCAGGGGAGGAGCAGGAGCGCGGCGTCCACCCGGTCGCCCTCGAGCTCCGCGACGTAGCTCTGGAGGCGCTCGCTCCAGCCCTCGCGCTCGACGCGCGCGCGGATGGCGCGCCGGTGCTCCTCGAGCTCTTCGACCCGGAGGCCGCGCAGCGTGCCGGCGGCGCCGAGCGCGAGGAGTCGGTCGAGGGCGGTCCAGGCGAGGACGAGCGAGTGCGTCCGGAGCCGCGGGGGCTCGCGGGGCTCCCAGATCCCGCTGTCCGGCTCCTGCCAGTGCGCACACACGAACCGGCCGAGGTCGCGGAGCAGCCCCTGCGTCTCGCCGTCGAGCGCCCCGTCCGGGCCGAAGCGGCGCGCAACCGCGTCGACCACCTCGCCGTACGCGTCGAGCTGGTGCTGATCGGCGGCCCCGTTGCCGACGCGGACCGGCCGCGCCCCGCCGTGGCCGGCGAGGTGCGGGAGCTCGCGCTCGCGGGGCGGCGAGCGGCCGTACACGTCGTAGAGGACGCGGATCCGCGGTCGCGTCAGCCGCGTCGCGTGGAGGAGCCAGGCGACGAAGCGGGTCGCCTCGGCGTCGCAGCCGAGCTCCTGGAGCGCGCGCACCGTCAGCGAGGCGTCGCGGGGCCAGCAGTACCGGTAGTCCCAGTTGAGATCGCCGCCCGGCCGCTCGGGGAGCGACGTCGTCGGCGCGGCCACGATGGCGCCGGACGGCGCGAAGGCGAGCAGCTTCAGGACGAGCGCGCTCCGCACGACGGCGGCCCGGTACGGCACTTCCTGCGGGACGTGCGCCGCCCACCGCCGCCAGGTGGCGACCGCGCGGCGGAGCTCGCCGTGGACCCGCGCCCCGAGCGGCGGGAGCGAGGCG
>JAEYOU010000011.1 GCA_023411405.1 Pseudomonadota bacterium
TGCCCGGCGTGATGAGACCTGCGAAGCGCGGCGCCGTGTACTCCGCTCTGCCTCGCTGGCGACCGCGCTCGCCCGATCACGCTCGCGCGGGCGATGATGCCGCGGTCGGTGAATAAGGCGGGCTCACTGACGGGCTACTATGTCTTCGAAAGGGAGTTCGATAGATGTAGTCGAGAGCAGGGCGAGTACCGGAAGTGCTTGGAGAACGGTGATCCGAGGAGCTGCAGGCAACCCGAACCTCCGCGGGGCTTCCCGTGGCCATAGGGTGGGCAGCTCCCGCCGGAAGGGCGCTCGGCAGGGCGCCCTTGGAGGAACGATGAGTGATTGGCTCGTGGGGCTCGTGTCGCTTGCTTCTGGGGTCGCCATGCTGCTTTTTCGAAGGCCATTTGCTCGCTTCGTCATACGTGAGCAGAATCAGTTCTGGGGTTTGGGTCTTGGTCCGCGCGCCGAACGGGCAGCTTTAGTGGTGTCGTCGGTCGTGGGACTCGGGTTCGGCGTCGTCGGGGCGCTCGCCTTGGTGGGGCTGGTGCACTTCAGGCGCTAAGTCACCGCTCCAGGGAACACCCCTACCCAGAGGTTCGGCGCATCGACCCACGGCCCGCGCGGACCATGAGCCCAGCAGCACGTGAAGCCATGAGGTCCCCGATGCGCACCGCGGCTGCCGCTCTCCTCGCGCTGACCTTGGTCGCCTGCACCTCCCCCACCGCCCCGCCACCCACGAGCCCGAGCGCCACTGTCACCGGGACCGTGGTCGAGCGGGTCGATGGGGCGCCGTACTCGTTCCTACGGCTGGAGACGGAGACCGGGCAGATGTGGGTGGCCGTGCCGATGGCCGAGGTGCCGACGAGGTTGAAGGTCACCGTGAAGAACGGGGCGACGCTCAAGAACTTCGAGTCAAGCAGGCCGGGAGGCAGTTTGAGGCGGTAGTGTTCGGCGTTCTGGAGAAGGGGTAGCGCGGCGGCCGGAGGGCGCGCGCCATCTACTCGGTCGGCGGTGGGTTGACGAACCACACCCCGCGTTCATCGGGGCGCATCCCGAAGTTCACGACCCAGAGCCGCCGAAACGAGCCGAGCTGGAGCGCGCGGAGGTCCTGCTCGTAGGTCGGGTGCCACACTGAGGGCGGTGTCGTGAGCCTGCCGGCCCACGCCAGAAGCTCCATGGGGTACGGCGTCGAGTAGCTCCTCCCCTGGATCTTCTCGGAGATCCTCTCCAGCGTCGGATCGCCGACCCAGACCCCCCTGGCGTCCTGGTTTCTGCGAACGGCAACCGACACGCTCTCCGCCAGGTCGGGGTCGACGATCTCCACGAGCTCGAACGCGACGAGCCCCTCGCCCACGAGTTCGCACAGGATGTCCGGCTCGGGCGGTGGCCGGCTCGCCACGGACCCTTCCCGGACCCGCAGCCCAGCGATCCCGGCGCACTCGGTGAAGATGGCTCGCTCCCGCGCCTCCTTGTCCTCGTTCCGGGTGCTCAGTGGGGACGATCGCGAGGGACCGCTGCCTTTCGAGCGCGGCGACCGCGATCGCCTGAAGACGCGCCCCGGGCAAGCCGCGGCAATCGGCGCGAGCGCGGCGAGTACCCGTCCGGCGGACCACGTAGCCGCGGAGTTCACGCCGCCGGGGTAGTGTCCGTGGCGTGCGACGCGCCGTTCCGACCGAGCAAGCGCAGGGAGGCGAGGAGCTGCTGAGTCTCCGGCTTCTGGCGGGTCTCGTGCCAGTACTTGGGCGAGAGCTCGAGGGCGCGGTTCACCGGCCAGGCCGGGAGCAGCGTGAGGACGTCGCGGAGGTAGGCCCAGGGCTCGATGCCGTGGAGCTGGCAGCTCGCGATGAGCGAGACCACCACGGCGTTCCAGTGGGCGCCATCATCGCTCCCGCAGTAGAGCCAGTTGTTGTTGTCTCTCACGCTCTCCCACCGCCCGCTCGTCACGCCCCGCCCCCAGCCTGATGTGATCGGTTCCCGGACTGGGCCCTCTGGTGGCCGGAGTTGGAAGGTGGCAGAGACAGGGAGGCCCCGGACGCACAGAGCGGCCGAGGCCTCGGGCTACAGCAGCGGGACCTGACGAGGGTCATCCTCCGGCTCGAGGCGCCGCAGTTGTGCGCGGAGCCAGGGCACGAAGGGGAGCCGCGCGAGGAGCGCGGCGGACGCCTTCGGCGGGCCGCGAGCGGCGCCGGTGATGGCGCGCAAGGATCCGACGAGCGGAGGTCCGGCCACCCAGACGCGCACGCAGGCGCGACGGGCGGCGAAGCCGACGGGATCGGCCGGGATGAGCGCCTCGTCGATGACCAGGTCGGCGCCGACAGCGGCGAGGCGCTGGGCGAGGCCCCAGCGCGCGGCGTCGGTGCGGGCCACCGTGGCGGTGAGAAAAACACGGCCGCTGCCGTCCACGAGGACCGCGGCGAGGCCGCGCCGGCCGAGCCAGACGCCGCAGGCGGTCACGTGGTCTCCGGGAGCGCCGCCTGGACGTGCTCGGCGGTGACGGTCTGAGCCTTGGCGAGAGCGGCGGCGATGAGGGCGTGGTGAGCGAGCAGGTTCACCTTGCGCGGCAAGCCGTTCGTCGCGTGGTGGATCGCCTCCAGCGCGGGCGGCTCGAAGAGCGGTAGCTCGGTGCCGGCGAGCCGCAGCAGATGGCCGAGGTAGGCGGGGAGCTCGTCGCGGGTGAGCCCGCCGACGTGGTGGCGCACGACGATGCGCTGGGAGAGGGCCTCGTGCACGGCCATGCCGACCCGGCGGCGCAGCTCGGCCTGTCCGACGAGGAGCAGGCAGAGCCGGTTCTTCGAGTCCATCTCGTAGTTGGTGAGCAGGCGCAGGTCCTCGAGCACCTCGCTGCGGAGGTGCTGGGCCTCGTCGACGATGAGCACCGGACGCACCTTGGTCTCCGTGCAGAGCCGGGTGACCTCGCCGCGGATCACCTTGTAGAGCGCGGCGCGGCTGCGCTCGGTGGGCAGGGCCAGCTCCCAGGCGATCGACTTGTACATGTCGGTCACGTTGCCGGTGGAGAGCGGGACGTACAGGACGCGGAAGAGGCCGGAGTGGAGCGAGGTGGCCACCTTGCGGCAGATGGTGGTCTTGCCGG
>JAEYOU010000032.1 GCA_023411405.1 Pseudomonadota bacterium
GGGCGGCTCCGCGCGGGGGAGCGCGGGCGCGGCGACCCCGTCGTCGTCGCCGCCCGCTGCGACGACGTCCCCGAGCTCGACCTTTCCGTCGGCCCACAGGAGCCGCTCGCACCGGAGCAGCAGCTCCGGGAGCCCGGCCCGGGTCACGGCCGAGACGGCGACCGCGTCCCGCCGCCCACCGGCGAGCGCCTCGGCCTGCCCCGGCGCGAGCCGGTCGGCCTTGTTGAGGACGATCATGCGGCGCTTCTCGGCGAGGTGGAGCGAATCGAGGATCTGCTCGACCGCCTTCATCTGCTCCTCGTGCCGCGAATCCGACGCGTCCACGACGTGGAGGAGAAGGTCGGCGTCGCCGAGCTCCTCCAGGGTCGCCCGGAAGGCGTTCACGAGCTCCGGCGGCAGGTCACGGATGAACCCGACCGTGTCGGTGATGATCACCTCGCGGTCGCGCGGGAAGCGGAGCCGCCGGCTTGTCGGGTCCAGCGTCGCGAACAGCTTGTCCTCCGCGAGCACCGCGGAGTCGGTGAGGGCGTTGAGGAGCGTGGACTTGCCGGCGTTGGTGTAGCCGACGATCGAGAGCACCGGCAGACCCCGGGCGTTGCGCTGCTTGCGGCGGAGCGTGCGGTTCGCGCCGAGCGCCTCGATCCGCCGCTCCAGCGCGGTGATCCGGTCGCGCACCCGGCGGCGGTCGATCTCGAGCTTCGTCTCGCCGGGCCCGCGCCCGCCGATGCCGCCGGCGAGCCGGGAGAGCGAGTCGTCGCGGCCGACGAGGCGCGGGTAGAGGTACTTGAGCTGGGCGAGCTCGACCTGGAGCTTGCCGTCGGCGCTCTGCGCCCGCTGGGCGAAGATGTCGAGGATGAGCTGGGTGCGGTCGAGGATCTTGAGGCTCGTCGCCTCGGCGATGTGGCGCGCCTGCGAGGGCGAGAGGTCCGAGTCGAAGACGATCATCGTCGCCATGAGCTGCATCGAGCGCAGGACGATGTCCTCGAGCTTGCCCTTGCCGATGAGGTAGCGCGGGTCGGGGTCGCGGCGGAGCTGCAGCGTCGCGTCGATGACCTCGACGCCCGCCGTCCGCGCGAGCTCCTTGAGCTCGGTGAGCGAGGCCTCCGCCTCTGCGCGGCCGCGGTCCCGGCCGCCGAAGCCGGCACCAAAGCCTACCAGGATGGCCCGCTCGCGGCCGCCGGTGCGCCGCACGGCGCGCGCCCGGGCGAACTCCTCCTCGAGCGCCTGCGCGCCGGCGAGGAAGTCGTGGTCGAGCGCGTGGACGCTCTCCGCCACCTCGTCCTTCCACATCTCGCCCTGCGGGTTCTCGGGGAGGAGGTACGACCAGTGGACCTTGCCCGGGAGGCCGTCCTCGCGCGCCTCGATGGCGGCGACGAGGTCGAGCCGGAGGAGGGCGAGGTCGGTGTGGTCGTCGCGCGTGAGCGGCTCGCCGTGGAGGTGCGTGTGGACGAGCCGCAGGCCGCGCAGGCGGCTCTCGCCCGCGCGCGCGCGGCCGACGTCGGGCAGCTCGAGCTTGCGCGCGTCGCCGACCATGACCGCCTGCACGTCGCCCTTGCGATCGAGGAGCACGCCGATCTGCCGGCCGGTCTCGAGGGACACCTCGACGAGGTGGCGGGCGAGCTCCGGCGAGACGATCGACCGGGCGTCGACGCGGCGGCGGTACGTGCGGCGGAGGGCGTGGAGCTGGGAGGGCTTGAGACCGAGGGTGTTTCCGTGGACGTCCTGCATGCGGGGGCCGGGGGGAGTTTATGCGGGGGCCAGGCGGGGGGAAACGGGATTCGTTTGGGGGGGGAGGGAGACCGGGGCGGGACCGGGAGCGGGTTCGGCCTCGGGAACGGGGTGGGGGCGGGGACGGCGGCGGCACGGCGCACGGGGTCGGCCGTCTTGGGCCTCACCCCTGCTCCGTGAGCCTCTTCCGCTCCAGGACCGCGTCCGCGGCCTGGGCGATGAGGTCGGGGCCGAGCGACTTCTCCAGCACCGCGTCGGCGCCCGCGGCCTCGAGCCGCCGCTCGACGCCGTCCTCGACGCTCCCGGTGACGCCGACGATCGCGAGCTCGACCTCGCCGCCCGTCTTGCGGATGAGCCGCACGAGCTCCTCCCCGGTCATGCCCGGCATCACGACGTCGGTGACGAGGAGGTCGAGGGCGAGGAGCTCCTCGGAGAGGATCGAGAGCCCCTCGGCCGCGGTCCCCGCGGTCATCACCTCGAACCCGCGGTCGCGCAGGGCGTCGGCGATCATCCGGCAGACGAGCTCGTCGTCGTCCACCACCAGGGCGCGCCGCGGGCGGGCCGAGATGTGGGCCATCGCGTTCGAGAGGACCGCCTGGGCCTCGGCGTCGAGCTGGAACCGGACGCCCATGCCGTTCGCGTTGGCGAAGGCGACGACCGCGCCGGCGCGCAGCTCGGCGCCGTTCGGGAGGCGGAGCTCGAGCTCGACCTCGGTCCCCGCGGCGGGCGGGTGGGGCGTGCGGACGAACGCGCCGCCCTGCGAGAGGTTCTGGACGAAGTCCGCCGCGAGCTCCTGGTCCGTCGCGTACTCGATGAGGTGGCGGGCGGGCGCCGCCGCCGCCGAGACCTTGACCGGCGCGTTCACCTGGAACCGCGGCGCCGCGCGGGCGTCGTGGAGGGGCGCGGGCGGCGGCGCGGCGAGGGCCTCGAGGAGCGCGGAGGGCGGGTCCTCGAGCTGGAGCAGGTAGCCCGCGGGCGCGCCCGGCGCGCCGTCGGGCCGGACCTCGATCACCGTGGCGCGGGCCTGGATCGGCTTGTCCTGCCCGGGCGCGCGGAGGAACAGGGGGATGAGGTCGCCGGCGGGCGGCGCGAACGGCGCCGCGACGAAGAGCCGGCGCTCGGCCGCGTCCCAGCGCACGCCCTCCCAGCC
>JAEYOU010000082.1 GCA_023411405.1 Pseudomonadota bacterium
GCCGCGCCGGAGCCCCCGCCCGCCCCGGCGACGCCGCGCGTCCGCGTCCTGGCCGTCGACGACGAGCCGCTCGTCGTCAACGCCGTCCGGCGGACGCTCGGGCGGGAGCACGACGTGGTCGGCGAGACGAGCGCGCGGGCGGCGCTGGCGCGCGTCGGGCGCGGAGAGCGGTTCGACGTCGTCGTCTGCGATCTCATGATGCCCGACATGGGGGGCGTCGAGTTCCACGCCGCCCTGGCCGCGTCTCGTCCCGAGCTGGCTGCGCGAACCCTGTTCCTGACCGGCGGCGCGTTCACGCCCGCGGCCCGCGCCTTCGTCGAACGGGTCGGCAATCCGTTCCTGGAGAAGCCGTTCGACGCCGACGCGCTGCGCGCGCAGGTGGGCTCCCTGCTCGGGCGTGTCACCCCGTGAACCGCCGCGGCCTCACCTCGCGTCCCTGGCCACCGGGAGGGGGCGGCGGTTACAGTGAGGGTCGCGAGGTCTCCACGTGAACGATCCCACGCCGCTCATCCCCCCCGCCGCCCTCACGATCGATCAGACGACCGGCCGCATGACCGGCGCGACGCGCCACTACGAGAAGCGGTTCGCCGATCTCACCGGCCTCTACGCCGACGCGGCGGCCTACGAGGCGCTCGCCCCGAAGCTCGGCAAGGAGGTCGTGTACGAGGTGTGGGAGCACAAGCAGAGCACGGCCGCGGGCGACCTCATCTTCGGCACGAGCGTCATGAAGGCGGGCAGGGTGGGCGACGAGTTCTTCGTGACCCGCGGTCACCAGCACCAGCTCACCGATCGCGCCGAGATCTACCACTGCATCCGCGGCAAGGGCGTCATGCTCCTCGAGTCGCCCGCGGGCGAGGTGAAGGCGCTCGAGATGTCCCCCGGCGTCGTGGCCTACGTGCCGCCGCACTGGATCCACCGCAGCGTCAACACCGGGGACGACACGCTCATCACCGTCTTCAGCTACGCTTCCGACGCCGGGCAGGACTACGACATCATCGAGCGCTCCGGCGGCATGCGCGCGCGCGTCGTGGCCGACGGCGAGGGCGGCTGGAAGCTCGTCGACAACCCCGCGTGGAAGCCGCGGCGGTAGCGCCCTCCGCGAGGTTCGTCCCGCGCCCGACGAGGCGATCACAGCGCGTCGAGCGCCCGCGCAAGCCCCGCCCGCACCTCGGCCGCGATCGTCCCGAGCGCGGGGTCGGCCGCGGCGATCGTCTGCATGGGGTCGACCGCGTTGACCGTCACGCGCCCGTCGTCCTCCTCCCAGACGGCGACGCTGCACGGCAGCAGCGCGCCCACCGAGGGCTCGGTGGAGAGCGCCCGGTGCGCGTACCGCGGGTTGCACGCCCCGAGGATCTGGTAGCGGCGGAACGACGCCCCGAGCTTGTCGCGCAGCGTCTGCTGCACGTCGATGCGGGTGAGCACCCCGAACCCCTCCTCCTGGAGGACCCTCGGGAGGCGCGCCAGCACCTCGTCGTACGTCCCGTTCGCGCTCCGTCGAATTCCGATCGTCGCCATGTGTCCGCTCCTCCGTGGAGGTGGGAGCCGTGACGTCGGGAGAAGGTGCGCGCGAACCCTTCCGCCGCCTCGCGGCTCCCGCAGGACGACGAAGGAGGTCTCGCGGTGAACGTCGAACGTGTGGTGCGGGCCGTCGCCGGCTCGTTCGTGCTCCTGTCCCTCGCCCTCGGCGCCGAGGCGAGCCCCATCTACCTGAGCGCCCATTTCCTCTGGTTCACGGCCTTCGTGGGCGCGAACCTCCTCCAGAGCGCGTTCACCAGGTTCTGCCCGCTCGAGCTCCTCCTGCGCCGCGCCGCGCCGGTGGGCGTGGCCACGAGCACACGTTCGTGAACCCTCTCCGGGGCTCCCGGCTCGAACGTCCGGAAGCTCCTCCGGAGAGGACACATGGTGACGTGGATCAATCGGCGCCCGGGGCGCAGCGCCCTGCTCGTGGCCGGTCTCGTCGCCGTGGTCGCGGGCATCGCGGGCCTCGGGATCGCGGGGCGCGCAGGCGCTGCGCGCGCGGCCGGGTTCGAGCCGCGCGTCCGCCCGCACTTCGACCACGCCTCCGTGATCCAGGGGCCGTTCCGCACCCCGCAGGACGTGACGAAGGCCTGTCTCTCCTGCCACCCCGGCGCGGCCGCGGTCATGAAGACGTCGCACTACACGTGGCTCGGAGCGCCGGTCGAGGTGCCCGGACGCGGCGGCGAGCAGGTCCGGATCGGGAAGAAGAGCCTCCTCAACAACTTCTGCATCTCCAACATCGGCAACGAGCGGTCCTGCACCAAGTGCCACGCCGGCTACGGCTGGACCGACGCCGGGTTCGACTTCGCGAAGCCGGAGAACGTCGACTGCCTCGTCTGCCACGAGCACGGCAGCGGGTACGTGAAGGGGCCGGGCGGTCTGCCCGGCCCGAACGTCGCGCTCGTCGCCGCGGCGCGGTCGGTCGGGACGCCGCGCCGCGAGAACTGCCTCGTCTGCCACGCGTACGGCGGCGGCGGACAGGCGGTGAAGCACGGCGACCTCGACTCCTCGCTCGAGCACCCGGTCGCGGGCGACGACGTCCACATGGGGAAGCTCGGCTTCCAGTGCGTGGACTGCCACGGCGGAGCCGATCACCAGATCCGCGGCCGCGCCTTCTCGGTGAGCGTCGAGGGCTCGAGCGGCGTCGCCTGCACCGACTGCCACACCGCGCGCGAGCACCGCGACGCGCGGATCGAGGAGCACCTCCGGTCCGTCTCCTGCGAGGCATGCCACATCCCCAGCTTCGCCCGGCGCATCCCGACCAAGGTCGCGTGGGACTGGAGCAAGGCCGGCGACCCCGCGCGCGCGGAGGACGCGCACGCCTACCTGAAGGCCAAGGGCGAGTTCCGGTACGAGCAGGACGTCGTCCCGGAGTACCGCTGGTTCGACCGGACCGTCGGGCGGTACCTGCTCGGCGACCGGATCGATCCGGAGGAGGTCACCGTCCTCAACCCGCCGCGCGCCCGGATCGACGATGCGAAGGCGCGCATCTGGCCGTTCAAGGTCCACCGCGCCTTGCAGCCCTACGACGCCGTGCACCGGATCCTGCTCCCGCCCGTCACGGGCGGCGCCGGAGGCTACTGGACGACGTTCGACTGGGACGCGTCGCTGCGGCGGGGGGCGAAGGCCGCGGGCCTGCCGTACAGCGGCCACCACGGCTTCGCGCGGACGGAGATGTACTGGCCGCTCGCCCACACCGTGGCGCCGAAGGAGGAGGCGCTCCGGTGCGACGACTGCCACGGCGCGGCGGGCCGGATGGACTGGCGGGCCCTCGGCTACGAGGGCGACCCGCTGCGGATCGGAGGCCGGCCGTGACCCCCCCGCGACCGCTCCGCGCCGCGCTCGCGGCGCTCGCC
>JAEYOU010000111.1 GCA_023411405.1 Pseudomonadota bacterium
GCCCGGCGGGCGCCGATCGCGCGGCTGCGCGACCGCCGGCGGACGCCGGCGCCGGGCAGGTCCGGATCGCGCCGCTCATCTGCTTCGACGCCATCTTCCCGGAGATCGTCCGGACGTTCGGGCGGAAGGCGCCGCCGCCGGATCTGCTCGTGAACAGCACCAACGACGCGTGGTACGGCTACTCGTCGGGGCCGTACCAGTTCCTCGCGATCGTGCAGCTCCGGGCCATCGAGGCGCGCCGCGCCGTGGCCCGCTCGGCGGTGGCCGGCGTCTCGGCGCTGATCCTCCCCACCGGCGAGCTCGCGCCGGGAGCGATCGACGTCGGCCCCGTCGATCCCGCGCTGGCCCCCGACCGCGACGAGCCCGCGCGCCTCCTGCTCGCCGACGCGCCGCTGCTCCGCCGGC
Organism: Pseudomonadota bacterium; assembly: GCA_023411405.1. Classification (GTDB taxonomy): domain Bacteria; phylum Myxococcota; class Myxococcia; order Myxococcales; family Anaeromyxobacteraceae; genus Anaeromyxobacter. Next base: position 406 of record JAEYOU010000111.1, read on the forward strand.
AGACCGTCTACGCCCGCGCCGGCGACCTCTTCGCCTGGGCCTGCGCCCTCTTCGCCGCCGGCGCGCTCGCCTTCACCTGGGCGCGCCGCGCGCGCCCGCACCCACCGCGCACGTAAGGAGATCACGTCATGGCCGCCCCCACCGTTGAACGCCTCGCCGAGCTCGGCCGCCGTCTGGACGGGCTGCGGGGGTCTCTTTGACGTCGAGCGGAAGCGCGACCGCGCCGCGGAGATCGCGCGGATGGGCGAGGACCCCAACTTCTGGGCCGACAACGTCAAGGCGCAGAACCTCCTGAAGGAGAAGGCGCAGCTCGAGGGGGTGGTCGGCCTCTTCGACAAGGTGCAGCGCGCGCTCGACGACGCCCGTACGCTCCACGAGCTGGCGGAGGAGGCGAAGGACGACGCGACGCGGGCCGAGGCCGTGGAGGCGGTCGACGCGACCGAGCGCGAGCTCCAGGCGCTCGAGTTCCAGCGCATGCTCTCCGGCCCGCACGACGGCGCCGGGGCCATCGTCGAGGTGAAGAGCGGCGCCGGCGGCGTGGACGCGATGGACTGGGCGGCGATGCTCTACCGGATGTACGCGCGCTACTGCGAGCGGAAGGGGTGGACGGTCGAGCCCGCGGACCTGGTCGCCGGCGAGGAGGCGGGGATCTCGCAGGCCTCGTTCATCGCCCGCGGCGCGCACGCCTACGGCTTCCTCAAGGCGGAGAAGGGCGTGCACCGGCTCGTCCGGATCAGCCCGTTCGACCAGAACGCGCGCCGGCAGACCGCCTTCGCGGCCGTGGACGTGACGCCGGAGATCGACGACGACATCGTCATCGACATCAAGGAGGCCGACGTCCGGGTCGACACCTACCGGTCCTCCGGCGCGGGCGGACAGAAGGTGAACAAGACCGACTCCGCCGTGCGCCTCACGCACCTCCCGACCGGCATCGTGGTCGCCGTCCAGAACGAGCGGAGCCAGCAGAAGAACCGCTCGGTCGCCTGGAAGATCCTGCGCTCGCGCCTGTACGATCTCGAGGAGAAGAAGCGCAACGCGCTCCGCGACGCCGCCGAGGCCCAGAAGAAGGACATCGACTTCGGCTCGCAGATCCGCAGCTACGTGCTGCAGCCGTACCAGATGGTGAAGGATCTGCGGACCGGCGTCGAGACGGGGAAGGTGGACGACGTCCTCGACGGCGATCTGGACGGCTTCATCCAGCCGTTCCTGCTCGGCGTGCGGCGGACGGATCGGGCGGTGGACGAGTAGGCGGCGCCGCGCCGTCCACCGCCCGTGGCGTCACTTGCCCTCGGGCTTGAACACGCCGCAGCTGATGATCAGGTCGCCGGCGCGCTCGACGTAGGCGACCTTGTGCTCGACCTTGCGGGTCTGGGGGTTCTCGATGCTGTACTCCAGCCACCCCTTCCCCGGTCCGTTCCCGAGCTCGAGCATCTTCCGCGCGAAGTGGTAGTTGCCGGCGGCGTCCTTCTTGTTCGTGTCGTTCTGCCCCACGAACTTCTGGTTGCGCCCGTGCGCGACGACGACGCCCTCACGGTCGATGGCGAGCACGTACAGGTCGAGGTAGGTGAACGGGCCCTTCGGATCGTTGAAGGCGGCGAGCGCCTTCTCCCTGCCCTCCTGCTGGAGGTACGTGATGGCCTTGCGGACCAGCAGCTCCGCCTCCTTGGTCGAGGCCCGGGCGCGCTCCTGGGCCGCGGCGCTGTGGGGGAAGAGGGCGAGGGCGGCGAGGAGGATCGTGAGCGTTCGCATGAAGGTCTCCCGTTCGTGGCTGCGACTGTTTGAAGGTCGAGGGCTAGATCCCCTTCGGCGCGCCGGCGGTCGCGGTCGCGGAGAAGGTGTAGAGGAACCCGAGCCCGAGGCCCCGCGTCGTCCCGCCGGGCGCGACCGCGCCGGGCCCGCCGACGACGGCGTAGGACGCGGACCGGTCGTTCGCCAGCTGGTAGTACGCGGCGTAGAGGTCGAAGGACTTCCCGATGGCGTAGGAGTACCCGGCGCCGAGCTGCGACGCCCCCAGGCCGCGGGTGGTGCACGCGCCGCCGCCCGCCACCTCGCACGTGCCCCGGAGCGCGAGGCCGTAGCTCGCCCAGAGCTGGTGACTCCCGAAGCGCTGCTGGGCCAGGGCGTAGAACGCGTAGCGCGCGTACGCGTTCACGACGCCGGGGGTGTCGTCGGCGTTCTCGTACGAGAGCCGCTCGGCCATGCCGGAGAGCCGGGTGCCGGTGGGGAGCGCGGCCTGCACCACGACGAGGTGCCCCTGATCCGTCGAGGAGTCGTTGGCCGTGGTCGCCGCCGCCGACCCGCCGAGCTGCGACAGGCCGAAGTAGTCCTGGTGACGCTCGTACGCGTACCGGACCGTGAGCGGTCCTCGCACGTAGCTGACCACGCCCGAGTAGAGGGTCGGGCTGACCGAGGGCGAGGCCGGCGGGACGGTCTTCGACTCGTTCAGGGAGACCGCGAGGCGGGCCGAGAACCCGTGGAGCTCGGGCGACCAGTACTGGACGCTGTTGCCCTGGCGGCGGTTGAAGGCCGCGTCGGCAGCCTTCCCGGCGCGGCCCGACTGCGTGGTGGTGGCGGGGACGCCGAACCCCGGCGTGCCGACGAGGGCGTTGTCGAACGAGTTGAGGCCGCGGATCGGGCCGACGAAGGGGGTCGGGTACTTGTAGGGCGTGTCCCAGTTGCCGAGGAGGACCCGGCCGAACTTGCCCTTCAACCCGACGCCCGTGTTGCGCGAGGCCCAGGAGTTGGGCGAGTCGGCCGCGTCGACGCTGACGGTGCTCTCGACCTGGAAGAAGACCTGCAGGTCCTCGCCGAGGAGGTCCAGGCCGCCCTTGAAGCCCAGGTGGGAGGTGCCGGAGCCGAGCCGGAACCGCTGCGGGACGTCGACGCCGGTGTAGGCGCTCCCGGGGACCTGCGTGGCGCCGTCGGACGGCGACGCCTCGGTCGCGCCGGACACGCGGGCGTTGTCGGCGAACGGCATGAGCGTGCCGTACACGGTCACCTCGCCGTCGAGGGCGCGGGGCGCGAGCGGGAGCGCCAGGAGTACCAGCGTTGCGGTGCGCAGGATTCGCTTCACGTGGACCTCGCGTCGAGAGGGCCGCCGGCCTCCGCCGGCGGTGCGCTCCCCGTCGCGGCGGCAGAGCGTTTCCACTCCGAGAGCAACGACCGTGCCCGCGGCGCTGACGCCCGGTGCGTCCCCTGGCGCCCCGTCGCGGCGCCGGTTCGACGCCGCGGCATCCTCTGATCCGGGGTGGTGTCCGGTCTGGGACTCGGGTGCCGCGGCCCGACCCTGGGGCACCGCCAACTCGCACCGGGTGTGGAACGGCATGAGGCGCCGACCCGGCGGCCGTTCACCGCGACGGGGCGGGCGGCGCCGGGATCGATGGGCTGGCACGCGCGCGGCGGGCGGCCTGGTGCGCTCCTTGCTGTGCCGGCAGGGTGGGCCCCCGCGCTCGCCGCGGGCGCGTTCGCCGCAAGGGAGACACGGATGTCGCTCACGCTCGGCAGGAAGGTCCAGCTGCTCCTCGCCCTCGCGCTGACGTTCATCGCCGTGGTCGGGGTCGCGGGGCTCGTGGTGGCCTCCGGGCTCGGCAGGATCCTCGACGAGTTCGCGACCGAGAAGGCCCCGCGCCTCCAGACCCTGAGCCAGCTCTCCACCGCGGTGGGCCGCGCCGCGAGCGCCGCCGCGGCCCTCGAGAACGGGAGCCTCGACGCGAACGTGCACGCGGCGGCGCTGGACGCGGTGGCCGACCAGGTGCGGATCGCGGAGCAGGCGAGCGCGCAGCTGGCGAGCGCCGCCCACGCGGGCGAGGCC
>JAEYOU010000144.1 GCA_023411405.1 Pseudomonadota bacterium
GCCGGCGGGCGCGCGATCCTCGTCGCCGAGGCGGCGGGGTGGCGCGTGGACCGGCTGGAGTGAGCCGCCCGGCGCGCGAATCGCCGCCGTTGAGAACCCCCCGTCCGCCCGCTATAAGAGCGCGGCCATGGACGATCGCGCCGCCCTCGAAGCCCTGCGGAAGGTGATGGACCCCGAGCTGCACCGCGACCTCGTGTCGCTCGGGATGGTGAAGGATCTCCGGGTCGAGGGCGACGCCGTGCGGTTGCGCGTCGAGCTGACCACGCCGGCGTGTCCGCTCAAGGACACGATCGGCCGCGACGTCGAGGCCGCCCTCCGCGGCGTCGGGTTCAAGCGGGTCGAGATCACCTGGGGCGCGCAGGTGCGCGCCGCGCCGGGGGCGGCCGAGGGGCAGCTCACCCCAGGCGTGAAGAACATCATCCTCGTCGGCGCGGGGAAGGGCGGGGTGGGCAAGAGCACCGTCGCCATCAACCTGGCGGTCGGGCTGTCGAAGCTCGGCGCGAAGGTCGGCATCCTGGACGCCGACGTCTACGGTCCGTCGATCCCCATCCTCACGGGCGTCACCTCGAAGCCGACGTCGAGCGACGGCCAGAAGCTCGACCCGTTCACCGCGCACGGCCTCAAGGTCATGTCCATCGGCTTCCTGGTGGAGCCGGACCAGGCGCTGGTCTGGCGCGGCCCGATGGTCACGGGCGCGCTCATCCAGCTCCTCCGCGACGTGAGCTGGGGCGAGCTCGACTACCTCGTCCTCGATCTCCCGCCCGGGACCGGTGACGTCCCGCTCACCCTCGCCCAGAACACGCGCGCCGCCGGGGTGGTGCTCGTCTCCACCCCCCAGGACGTCGCCCTCGCGGACGTGATCCGGGCGAAGCTCATGTTCGACAAGGTGTCGATCCCGGTGCTCGGGCTCGTCGAGAACATGTCTTCCTTCGTCTGCCCGCACTGCCACACCGAGACCGCCATCTTCGACAAGGGCGGGGCTCGCACCGCGGCGGAGAAGATGGGGATCCGCTTCCTCGGCGAGATCCCGATCGACCTCGCGATCCGCGAGGGCGGCGATCGCGGCGTGCCGATCGTGGCGGGGAACCCGGAGAGCCCGCAGGCGCAGTCGTTCCTGGCGATGGCCCGGAACGTGGCGGGCGCGGTGAGCACGCAGGTCCTGAAGGCGCCGCGGCTCCCGGTCATCGGGGCGCAGCCGCGGGCCTGACGATCCGGCCCACGCCGGGCGAGGCGTTCCATGGAAGACAAGCCCACGCTGGACGAGGTCGAAGAGGCGGGCGCGGAGGTGCTCGGGGCCGAGTCGGCCGGCGGGCGCGGTCTCATCCCCGACGGCGTGAAGAAGGCCATCCTCGCGGGCGTGGGCGCGCTCTTCATGACCGAGGAGGGCGCCCGGCGCCTCGCGCGCGAGTGGAAGCTGCCGAAGGAGGTCATCGGCTTCATCGGCCAGCAGGCGCAGTCGGCGAAGGACGAGGTGCTCCGCGTCCTCTCCGACGAGATCCGGCACTTCCTCCAGTCGGACGTCGTGCGCCGGGAGCTGGGGCGCGTGCTCGAGGACATGTCGATCGAGGTGCAGGCCGAGATCCGCCTCCGGCGCGGCGACGACGGCAGCGCCCGGCCCCAGGTGAGCGCCACGGTCCGGCCGCGCAAGCGCCCGGCCCGGCGCCCGAGGAAGAAGTGAAGCGCGCCGCGCGGATCCTCGCGGTCGTCGGGATCGCGGCCCTCGCCTCGTACCTCTTCCGCGCGACGCCGCACGACGTCGTGCTCGTGTACGACCTCGGCGAGATCGGCGACGCGACCGGCCTCGACGTGCGCATCGAGCGGGGGACGGAGACCGTCCGGCGGGCGGAGTTCCCGTCGCCCTCCCGCCAGGTCCGCCACCCCGTGCAGCTCACCGAGGGCGCGTATCACGTCCGGGTCGGCGTGGACCGCCCCGGCGCCAGGGTCCACACCGTCCGGGACATCACCGTCTCCGAGTCGCAGACCATCGTCCTCTCGGTGGCGCCGTGAACCAGGGTGGCGCGGCGTGCACGCGGGGCACATCATCCCGTCCGTGATCGATCTCCACTTCGTCACCCCGGAGCTGGCCGTCGGCGCGAGCTTCCCGATGGAGGCCGCGGCGCTCCTCGCCCGGGAGCACGGGATCGGGCGGGTGGTGGACGTCCGCCTCGAGGCGCGCGACGACGAGGCCCTGCTCGAGGTGCACGGGATCCGGCTGCTGCACCTCCCGACCGAGGATTGCTGCGCCATCTCCGCCCGGCACATCCGGCACGGCGTCCGGTTCGCGGCGGAGGGGATGAACCAGGGGCAGCGCGTCTTCATCCACTGTCAGTACGGGATCGGCCGGAGCGCGCTGCTGTCGCTCTGCGTGCTCGTCGCGCGCGGGGTGCCGCCCCTCGAGGCCATGGCGCGCATGAAGGACGCCCGCAGCGTCGTCTCGCCCAGCCCCGAGCAGCTCACCGCCTTCGTCCGCTTCTGCCGGGAGGTCCGGCCGGCGAACGGGGCGGCGTGGCCGCTGCCCACGGTGGAGGCGCTGGGGGCGATCGCCTGGCGGCACCTGCGGGCCCGCGGGGTGGAACCGGACGAGGACGAGGCGCGGGAGTCCTCCACGCGGAGCCGCTAGCTCCTGGGGCGCGAGCGAAGTCGAGCCTGACTAGGTGCGCCCGCTGTTGGCGTCGTGGGCGGGCAGGCCCGCTCCCTCCGGCGCGCCGGCGGGCGCCGCCCGCAGGCTGAACCGGAAGCAGCTCCCGCGGCCGACCTTGGAGCGGACCCGGATCTCGCCGCCGTGCGCCTCGACGATGCTCCGGACGATGGCGAGGCCGATGCCGAGCCCCTTCGACCCGCCGGGCCGCTCGTCGTGGACCTGGTACAGCCGGTCGAAGATGTGGGCGAGGTGCTCGTCGGAGATGCCCGAGCCGTGGTCTGTCACCGCGACCTCGATCTGCCCCGGCGCCGTGCGCGCGGCGGCGAGCCGGATGGTGCTCCCCTCGGGGCTGTGGCGCTCGGCGTTGGTGAGGAGGTTCACGAGCACCTGGAGGATCCGGTCGCGATCGCCCCAGGCCGCCGGCGTGCCGGGGGCGACGCGGACCTTGAGGCGCACGCCGCGCTCGGCGCACCGCGGCGCGAGCGAGAGCATCGCCTGGCGGAGCACCTCGGGCAGCTCGAGCGCCGCGAAGGCGTAGGACTCCTTGGTGAGCTCGTGGCGCGAGAGCTCGAGGAGCTCGTCGATGAACGCCCGCAGCCGCCGGCCGCTCTGGCCGATGACCTGGAGCGCGCCGCGCTGCCGCGCCGACAGCTCGCCCAGCTTCTCGCCGACGAGGAGCTCGGAGTAGCCGAGGATGGTGACGAGCGGCGTCCGGAGCTCGTGCGAGATGTTGGCGAGGAAGTTGTCCTTCTGGCGGTCCGCCTCCTCGAGCGCCTTCACCGCGCGGGTGAGCTCCTGCGTCCGCCGGGCGACCTCGCTCTCGAGGCGCGCGCGCTCCTCGCGGAGCGCCTGGAAGAGGCGCGCCTTCTCGAGGGCGATCGAGGCCTGCAGGGCGAAGGCCTCGATGGCCTCGGGGTCGCCCTTGCGCAGGCGCGACGCGCCCACCGCGAGCACCGCCACGGGGCGGCCCTCGCTCCGCAGCGGCGTGAGGATCACGCGGCGGATGCGGATGAGCCGGTAGAGGCGGCGGAGCTCGCGCTCGCCGGGGGCGCCGAAGAGCTCGTCCACGGCGCGGCGGGGCTGGTCGGTGTGGACGGTGCGGCGCTCGGCGAGGCAGCGGCGCACCAGCGGCGCGTCGAGCGGGTCGATCCGGAGCGAGGCGAGCGGCTTCCCCAGGGCGCGGTCGATCGCGCTCCGCATCGGCAAGGGGAAGGAGAGGTACCGCCAGGTGAGGGCGGACGTCCCGTCGAGCGCCGGGGCGAGCACGCCGCACTGGAACCCGAGCCGGCCGAGCTCGCGGGCGAGGACGCCGAACATGCCGAGCTCGTCGGTCTCGACCATGAGGTGCGCGCCCGCGAGGTGCAGCGCGGCGAGCGTGTCGCGCGCCGCCTTGAGCTCGGCGAGCGCCCGGCGCTCGCGCGTCACGTCCCGCGCGATGAGGTGCAGCACCGGGCGGCCCTCGAGCTGGATCTGCGAGGCGCTGAGCGAGATCGGTACCGGCTCGCCGTGCCGCCGGCGCAGCCGGGCCTCCTCCTCGCGGACCACGCGCGCGCCGCGGAGGCGGGCGAGCAGGGCGCCGGCGTCGTGCGTCGCGTGCTCGAGGAGCCCGCCCAGCGTGAGCCGCCGGAGCTCGCTCCGCGTCCGGCCGGTGAGCTCGCACAGCCGCTCGTTGCCCTCGAGCACCTGCCCGTCCTCGGCGTCCACGACCAGGATCGCCTCGCCGGCGCCCTCCTGGAAGACGCGGTACATCGCGTCGCGGCCGACGATCTCGCGGCGGAAGCTCTCCGCCTCGAGCCGCGAGGCCACGAAGCGGACCAGGGCGTCGATCGAGCGGAGCGCCGCCCCCCGCTGGCGCCCGGGGAGGACGAGGCGGAGCACCTTCACCTCGCCGGGGCGTGAGGTGAGCCGGAAGAAGATCGACTGCAGCGCGGCCGTGCCCGGATCGACCCCGAGCCAGAGGAGCTCCACGAGGGCCGGCTCGCAGGGGGCGAGGATCCGGGGAGGGGAGGCCTCGTCCAGGAGCGGGAGGGCCGGCTCGTGGCCGGGGGTGGCCGCGAGGAGCTCCGCGACGCGCGGCTTCACCGAGCCGGTGCCCGAGGCGAGGCCGTCCACGGCCAGCGTCTCGGCCTCGACGGCGCCGCCGCGCCGGCGCAGCACGAGGAGCTGCACGAGGGGCGCGCCGGCGATCCGGGCGGCGTCGCGGGCGATCTCTCGAAGGGTTCGCTGCATCAGATCTCACGGGGCGTGCCGCCCCGCCCCACGGGCGGAGCCCGTGGGGCCCCACCCCGGCTGCGCTGGGTCCCAGCG
>JAEYOU010000103.1 GCA_023411405.1 Pseudomonadota bacterium
CACGTGGGCCGGGGTGGCACGCGCGGCGACCGTCACCCTGCGTGTAGGCCCGGCGCGCCGGCGCTGCGGCGACTCCGCGGGTCCAGCCTCGCGCGCCCGCCCCGTCCGCCGCCGCCACCCCCGGGTCGGGGCTCCACGCTCGTCCGCTTGACAGGATGGACGTCCGTTGCCTAGGATGTCCGTTATGTTGGACACACTTCCAGAGCGCCAGGGCGCGCGCGCCGCCGGCGGCTCCGCCCGCACCGCCCGCCCCCCCCTCGATCACCTCGACTGGCTGGAGGCGGAGGGCATCCACGTGCTCCGGGAGGTGGCGGGCCAGTGCGCCAACCCGGTGCTCCTCTTCTCCGGCGGGAAGGACTCGATCGTCCTCCTGCGCCTGGCGGAGAAGGCGTTCCGTCCGGCGCGGTTCCCCTTCCCGCTCCTGCACATCGACACGGGGCACAACTACCCCGAGGTGATCGCGTTTCGCGACCGCCGGGCGGCGGAGCTCGGGGAGCGGTTGCTGGTCCGATCGGTGGAGGACTCGATCCGGCAGGGCACGGTCGTCCTCGCGCATCCGGACGAGTCCCGGAACCGCCACCAGTCTGTCACCCTGCTCGAGGCGATCGCAGAGCACGGCTTCGACGCCTGCATCGGCGGGGCGCGGCGCGACGAGGAGAAGGCGCGCGCGAAGGAGCGGATCTTCTCGTTCCGCGACGCGTTCGGCCAGTGGGATCCCAAGAACCAGCGGCCGGAGCTCTGGAACCTGTACAACGCCCGGATCCACAAGGGCGAGAACATCCGCGCGTTCCCGCTCTCCAACTGGACCGAGCTCGACGTCTGGCAGTACATCGCCCGCGAGGAGCTGGAGCTCCCCTCCATCTACTTCGCCCACCGCCGCCCGGTGGTCCGGCGCGGCGGCGCGCTCGTGCCGGTGACCCCCCTCACGCCGCCGCGGCCCGGCGAGCAGGTCGAGGAGCTCTCGGTCCGCTTCCGCACCGTCGGCGACATCACCTGCACGGCGCCGGTCGAGTCCACCGCCGACACGCTGGCGGCGATCGTCGCCGAGACCGCGACCACCACCATCACCGAGCGCGGGGCGACCCGGCTCGACGATCAGACGTCCGACGCGTCCATGGAGCAGCGCAAGAAGGAGGGGTACTTCTAGTGTCCGCCGCCGAGCAGCTCGCCGTCCCCGCCGATCGCGGCCTCCTCCGGTTCATCACCTGCGGTTCCGTCGACGACGGGAAGAGCACGCTCATCGGGCGGCTCCTCGTGGACACCCGCTCGGTGCTCGCCGACGCGCTCTCGGCCATCGAGCGGACCTCGAAGCGTCGCGGGCTGGAGACGGTGGACCTGTCGCTCCTCACCGACGGCCTCCAGGCCGAGCGCGAGCAGGGGATCACCATCGACGTCGCGCACCGGTACTTCTCGACCGGCACGCGCAAGTACATCATCGCCGACGCCCCCGGCCACGAGCAGTACACGCGCAACATGGTGACCGCCGGGTCCACCGCGCACCTCGCGATCATCCTCGTGGACGCGCGCAAGGGCGTGCTCACGCAGACGCGGCGCCACTCGTACATCGCCCACCAGCTCGGCATCCCGCACCTCGTCATCGCGGTCAACAAGATGGACCTCGTCGGCTGGTCCGAGGAGGTCTTCCGCGGCATCGAGCGCGACTACCGCGCGTTCGCGGGGAAGCTCGGCATCCCCGACGTCCGGTTCCTCCCCATGTCGGCGCTCGCCGGCGACATGGTGGTCGAGCGCGGACCGCGGCTCGGCTGGTACGGCGGCCCGACCCTGCTCGAGCTGCTCGAGAGCGCGCCCGCCGCGCACACGGAGGGGCCGGAACGGTTCCGCTTCCCCGTCCAGTGGGTCTGCCGCCCGCACACCGACGCGCACCACGACTACCGCGGCCTCGCCGGCCGGGTGGAGTCGGGCGAGGTCGCGGTCGGCGACGAGGTCGAGGTGCTCCCCTCCGGGCGCCGGACCCGGGTGCGCTCGATCCGGCTCGGCGACGTCTCCTTGCAGCGCGCCCGGAGCGAGCAGTCGGTGACGATCGAGCTCGAGGACGCCCTGGACGTCTCGCGGGGTGACCTCCTCGCCCACGCAGGCGCCGGGCCGGAGCCGACGCGCGCCCTCGACGCCGTGGTCTGCTGGCTCTCCGAGCGGCCCCTCTCGCGCGCGCGGCGCTACGTGGTGCGCCACGCGACGCGCGAGACGCTGGCGCAGCTCTCCGAGATCGCCTGGCGCGTGGACCTCACCGCCCTCGGGCACGTGCCCGCCGACACCCTCCAGATGAACGACATCGGGCGGGTGCGCGTGAAGCTCGCCTCGCCCATCGCCGCCGACCGCTACGCGGACCACCGCGACACCGGCGCCTTCATCGTCGTGGACGAGGCCACCAACGACACCGTCGCCGCGGGGATGATCCAGTGAGCGCGAACCCGTACGAGGAGCTGAAGGAGCTCGCCGCCGCGCTCGAGGGCAAGCCGCCCGCCGAGCTCCTCGCGGCCGCCGCCGCCCGCCACCCTGGCCGCGTCGCCCTCGCGTGCTCCTTCGGCGCCGAGGACTGCCTGCTCGTCGACGCGGTGGCGCGCGCGGGCCTGCCGATCGAGATCTTCACGCTCGACACCGGGTACCTGTTCCCGGAGACCTACGAGCTCTGGAAGCAGCTCGAGGCGCGCTACGGGATCACCATCCGCGCGGAGCGGACGACCCTGCCGCCCGCCCCTCGACAGGCTCAGGGTGAGCGGGACGAAGCAAAGCCGCCGTGGGAGGTCGATCCCGACGCGTGCTGCGAGGCGCGGAAGGTGGTGCCCCTGCGGACCGCCCTCGCCCGGTACGGCGCGTGGGTGACCGGCATCCGCCGCGACCAGACCGCCGATCGCGCGAACGCGCGCGTGATCGAGTGGGACGGCCGCTTCGGCCTCGAGAAGGTGAATCCGCTCGCCGCGTGGACCTGGGACCAGGTCTGGGCGGAGCTCCGGCGCCTCGACGTCCCGGTGAACCCGCTCCACGCGCGCGGCTACTCCAGCATCGGTTGCGCGCCCTGCACGACGGCGGTGAAGCCGGGCGAGGACCCGCGCGCCGGGCGCTGGCGCGGCCGCCAGAAGACGGAGTGCGGGCTGCACCTGCGACCCGTGGCGGCGCCGAAGGGCTGAGTGCCGATACAACGAGGGAGCGGCGGCCCCCGTGTTGGCCACCACTCCCTCGTACCCCCGAGAACTCTTCGCGCTGAAGGGACGGACGCTACGCCGCGCGGGCGCCGGCGTCCGGCGTCTCGACCGGATCGTTCACCGGCGCGAGCGCCCTGGCGCGGATGGCTGCCTTCCGCTCCGGGAACGCGAACCGCGCGAACTCCGGCTCCGGCACCACGGCGGTGGGCTTCCGGGTCATCTCGGTCATCGCAACGAACAGTCCGAACATCGCCATCGTGTCGGTCGTCATCGGTCTCCCTTTCCTTTCCAGGTCCCCTTCGCTTCCGGGTTCCTTTCGAGCAGAAGGATGCCTCTTCAGCCGCTCGGGATCCAATCGATTGATCGTCGGGATTCGATAACTCTTGGTTATTTTACGCCCGGAACCGGGCGGCTGTGCCGCACGCGCTGCGCGACATCGCGCACCACGCCGGCCCGTGGGTGGGCGCTCCACACCCGGGTGGAGCAGGCGGCGGGCGCCCGGCGGACGCGTCGACGGTTCGAGTCGGAACGATGCGCAGGGTTCGACCGTGCCGGGACGGAGAACGCGAGCGGCGGCGGCGTGGGGCTGCGGTGTGATCCTCGGCCTGCTGGCGGGATGCGCCACGCGGGGAGGCGCCCCCCCGGCATCTCCGGACGTCGCCTTGCGCCTCCTCGCGCCTCCCGTGGTCCGGTGGGAGCCGGGCGAAGCGCGCGCCCTCGGCCTCGCCCTGATCAACGTCGGCGGCGAACCCGTTGCCGTGCCCGCGCCGCCCGGCCGCTTCGTCGCGGTGAGCGTTTCGCGGCCCGGCGAGGAGGGAGCGCTCTGCGAGCTGGCCGGGGCGGAGGACCCCGCACCGGGCCCGGAGCTGCGCGTCGAGGGCGGTGGACGCGTGCGGTTCACGCTGGATCTCTCCGGCGCCTGCGGCCCCCTCGCCCCGGGGCGAGGGGCGGAACGCGTATGGCGACGCGCGCGGCACCGTGTACGAGGACGGTCCGCCGGTCCCGGAGGACCCGACGACGCGCACCGGAGCGACGGAGCCTACGGGCCCCTCGGACCGTACGAGCACTACGGAGGTGCGGGGCCCTGAGACCGCAGGGGCCCAGCGCCGGCGCCCTCGCGGTCGAGCGCCTCGAGCTGATCGAGGCGGAAGAGCGCCTGGAGCGTCGCGGAGGTGGTCACGTTGACCTCTCCACGTTCCAGGGCGCTCCCGAGCCGCGCGATCCAGTCCTCGAACGCGCGCGCGACGCCGTCGGCCGAGACGGGGAGCGTGCCGCGCGCGCGGGACCAGACGGGACGGACGTCGCGGTACGCCGCACGGGCGCGGTCCAGCTGGCCGGCCGACGTCTCGAGCTGGACCTGCCGGAGGAGCACGCCGAGCCGCAGCAGGTCCAGGGAGACGTCCGTGCGGAGCGCGGCATGAAGCTCGACGGCCTCGCGCGTGACCGCCTGGGCCGCGCGCTGCGTCGCGAGGAGCTCCCGCGCCGCCGGGGCGGCGCGGGCAGCCTGGAGCGCCCGGCGCGTCCCGACGAGGCGTTCGGGCCCGAGCTGGTCTTCGAGGGTCTCGAGGTCGCCCCCGGCCTCCTCTAGCAACCACTCCACCCGCAGCCAGTTGGCCGTGCCGGCCGCCCGGACGAGACCCTCCGCCGTCGCCTGGAGGTGATCGAGTGCGCGCGGCGGCGCATCGCGCCGCGAAGGATCTTCGGGCGCCGCGCCGGTCCCTGGGTGCGGGGAGAGGAGCACCGCGACGACGAGCCATCGAAACGCGGAGGCCCTCACGGGCGCGCCCCTCCTCTCTCTCTCCGGGCCTCGGCGCGCGTTCCATGCGTGCTGCTCGTTGCCGGAAGGGTGGCAATCGAGGTGGGCGCGGGCGAACCGGGCGGACCACTCCTCGCGCGCTACGAGTGCACCCGCCCCGTCCGCTGGGTGGGCCGGCCCCGGCGCGGGGAGCGATCGCTGAGCTGAGCGCCGATACAACGAGGGAGCGGCGGCCCCCGTGTTGGCCACCACTCCCTCGTACCCCCCGAAGACTCTTCGCGCTGAAGGGACGGACGCTACGCCGCGCGGGCGCCGGCGTCCGGCGTCGCGACCGGATCGTTCACCGGCGCGAGCGCCCCGGCGCGGACGGCTGCCTTCCGCTCCGGGAACGCGAACCGCTCGAACTCCGGCTCCGGCACCACGGCGGCGGTCTTCCGGCCGGCCATCTCGTTCATCGCCACGAACAGTCCGAACATCGCCATCGTGTCGGTCGTCATCGGTCTCCCTTTCCTTTCCAGGTCCCCTTGGGCTTCCGGGTCCCTTTCGAGCAGGAGAGTGCCTCTTCGGCCGGCCGGGATCCAATCGATTGATGGTCCGTGCTCGATAACCAATGGTTATTTCACGCCCGGAACTGGGCGCCTGCGCCGCATGCGCTGCGCAGGGACGCGCACCGATCCCACCCGGAGTGGGGTCGCCTCGTTCGAGCACTGCCCCTCCCGGACGAGTCACCTGGGCGCAGGGGAGGTGGCGAACCGAGACGCCGCTCGCCCGCGCCCGGAGCGTGCCCCCGCGCACCGCGCGGCCGGGCAGGCGCCATGGGCCGGCCGTGACCAACATCTCCGTTCAAGGGAGGGCTCGCATGACGAAGACCGTATGGATCGCTGCGCTCCTCGCCTCGTTCGCGCTCGCGTGTCCCCGGAGCGAACAGCGGGACTCGCGAGTGGGCGAGGCGGCGGAGGAGACGAGGGAGGCGACCGGCTCCGCGGCCGAGGAGGTCCGCGAGGGTGCGCAGGAGGCCGGCGACGAGATGAAGGACGCAGGCGAAGAGGTGAAGGAGGGGGCGGAGGACGCGAAGGAGAGGATGGACTGAGCGTCTTTGTACGCGGGTCGCCGCCGGCGATCCGATGGCACGATCCGGGGCGGCGCTCCCACTGCGGAGCGCCGCCCGGTCGTCTCAGCCGGCGATGCCCGCCTCGACCGACGCCTCCCCGCGCTGCGCGCGCGCCGCGGCGGCGCCGCTCGTCCGCGCGCGCAGCCGCTC
>JAEYOU010000271.1 GCA_023411405.1 Pseudomonadota bacterium
CGCCTCGAGGAGCACGCGCCGGGTCGCGTCCGCCGCCGAGCCGGCCGCGTCCGGCGCCTCGTCCAGGGGGGCGCGCGCCGGCGGGCCCCAGCACGAGAGCCCCGTGACCATCGTGAAGAGCCCTCGCTCCACGTCACGGACGGTGACGATCGGTCCGGACACCTCCGAGGCGAGGCGCCGGACGAAGCTCACGACCTCGAACGCGTTGCCCGGCCACGCGTACTGCCCGATGAGCGCGCGCGCGGGGTCCGCGATCGGGCGGCGGTCGCCCGCCGCGGCCCACGCGCGGTCCGCGATCGCGAGGACGTCGCCGCGCCGCTCGCGGAGGGGCGGGAGGTGGAGCTTGGTCGAGAGCATGTCGTAGAGGTCGCGGCGGAACGCGTCCCGCTCGACGAGCGGGAGCAGGTCGCGGGTGCTCGTCGCGACGAGGCGCGCGCGCCGCCCGCCCGGATGCGCCGCCCGCGGGTCCTCGCTCACGATCGCCTGCACGAGCTTCCCCTGGAGCTCGAGGGCCAGCTCCCCGATCTCCTCCACGACGAGCGTCCCCCCGCGCGCCGCGGCCAACTCGCCCTGCGGGAGGCCCGCGTCCGCCCCCTCTCCGAACAGCTCGCGCCCGGCCGCGCGCTCCTCGCGCCCCCGGCATTGCACGATGCGGAACGGAGCCTCCGGGTCGGCCGCGCCATGCAGCAACCGCGCGAGGTCCAGCTTCCCGGTCCCCGGCTCGCCCCAGAGGAGCGCGTCGAGCCCCGCCGCACCCGCGCGGCGCGCCGCGAGGAGCACCGGCTCGAGCGACGAGTCGGCCCCGTGGCACAGGGAGTCGGGTACGGCTTCTCGCGTGTCGTTCGACGTCACACTTTCCGTGAGAGCAACTCGCGTGCCGCGGCCCGCCGTCGCGCGCCTGACGCCCGGACGCGATTTCCCTGACGTCAACGGTCGCTCACCCGTCGCGGCGCGCGGGGCCGGACCGACCCGCGGGACGGGAGCACTCACCCGGAATGCCTGGCAAAATGCGGCGCGCACGGGGAGGTACACCGACACGGCTCCCCGGCCGGCCTACGAACGCCGTCCGACGGCCACCTCTCCGGGCGCGCCGTGTGGGGTGAGCGTCGCTCAGCGGTAGTGGCGCCCGAGCTCCGACGCCCACTCTCGCCCGAGCTCGGCCCCGTGCGCGAGCGCCCACTCGCTGAACCGCGTGGTCCCGGTCGGCGCGCCCTTCGAGACGAGCAGGTTCGCACGCAGGCCGGCGATCTCGTCCGGCGTCAGCACCACGTCGCCCGTGAGCGGCGCGAGCAGCCGCGCGGCGAGGAGGAGCAGCCGCGGCGGGACGTTCACGAGCAGTGCGCGCGAGCCGACGGCGCGGCGCACCTGCGCGACCAGGTCGCGGAACGCCGGCGCCTCCGGCCCCACCGCGTCGAGGGTCACGGTCTCCCGCGACGCGCCCTGCGCCACGGCGAGCCGCGCGAAGTCCTCCACGTGGATCGGCTGGAGCCCGTACGCGCCCGGCGCGACGCCGAACACGGGGAGCCGCCGGAGCAGCCAGGCGATGTTGTTCACGAGCACGTCGCGCCCGCCGAAGAAGACCGCCGGGCGGAGGACCGCGTACGACAGCCCGCTCTCGGCCAGCGCCCGCTCGACCTCGGCCTTGCCCTTGAAGTACGGGAGCGGCGCGTCGAGCGCAGGGTTCGTGATCGAGACGTGGACGACCCGCTCGACGCCCGCCTCGGCCGCGGCTCGGAAGAGGCGCCGCGAGTGCTCGACTGCCCGCGCGAAGGTCGACGCCCCATGGTCGAAGCGGACCCAGTACGTGTTGTAGAGCACCTGCACGTCCGCGAGCGCCGCCCGCATCCGCGCCGGGTCGTCGAAGGCGAAGCGGCGGACCTCGACCCTGCCGCCGAACGGGTCGGGTCGATCGGGGTGGCCCGTGAGCGAGCGCACCCGCGCGCCCTCCCCGAGGAGCCGCGCGGCGATGTGGCGGCCGCTGTAGCCGAAGGCGCCGGTGACGGCGTGGACGTCGCGGGTCATCGCTTCTTCCCCCTCCCGAGCGGCAGGCCCGCGACGAAGCCGAGCATCGCGCGCGACGACGCGGGGTCCCCGAGGAACCGCTCCGCCACACGCTCCATGGTGGAGAGGAGCTCCTGCATCTGCGCGAGCCGCCCGCGCACCGCGCCCGACGCGCCCGGCTTCGCGAGGAGGCCGTGGATCGCCTCCAGCGCCGGATCGAACTCGCGCCGCTTCCGCTCCTTGAGGATGCGGAAGAACATCGTCCAGACGTCCGGCTCGGTGACGTAGAAATCGCGGCGATCGCCGGGGACGTCCACCGGACGGGCCACGCCCAGCGTGCGGAGCTCCCGGAGCGACATCGAGGCGTTGCCCTTGGAGATGTCGAGCTTCTCGGCGATCTCCTCGAGGGAGAGCGGCTCCTCCGAGGCCATGAGCAGCGCGTGCACCCTGGCCACCGAGCGGTTCACGCCCCAGAGCGCGCCCATGGCACCCCAGGCCTCGACGAACTGGCGGACGGTCTCGGCCGAGGCGGTGCTCATGGCGTTCAGAATATTCTGAACGTCCGAGATGCGCAAGCGCGCCGGCGCACAAGACGAGGCCCAGCCGGCGGCGTGCCGGCTGGGCCTCGTGTCCGGGCGGAGGGGAGGAGTGCCCGGATCAGCCGTTGATCGCCCGCGCCGCGGCCTCGTCCGCGCCTCCCGGCTCGACCTGCAGGACCTCCGGGGGCTGCGCCGGGAAGCGGCGCAGGACCCAGGACGCCGTGAACCAGGCCAGGCTCGCCACGCCGACGATGAAGATCGAGTCGCCGATCATCCGGAGCCACCGGAGGTTCTGGAGGAGCGGCTGCTGGAGGAAGTCGGCGCTCCGCGCGTACCAGAGGCCCGTCTCGACGCTCGCCGACGCCTGGAGGAGGCCGATCGGGAGGAGCGAGAGGGCGATCATGAGGGCGAGCCCGACGTTCATGCCCCAGAAGGCGAGCTTGAGCGGCTTCTCGTTCCACTGCTCCCCCGGGCGGAGCCGGCGCAGCACGAGGAGCACGAGGCCGAGGCCGAGCAGGCCGTACACGCCGAAGAGCGCGGCGTGACCGTGCACCGGGGTCGTGTTGAGCCCCTGCACGTAATAGAGCGCGATGGGCGGGTTGATGAGGAACCCGAACAGGCCCGCGCCGACGAGGTTCCAGAACGTCGCGCCGAGGAAGAACATGATCGGCCAGCGGTACGCGCGCATCCACGGCGCGGCGCGCGAGACCTGCAGGTTGTGGAAGGCCTCGAACCCGACGAGCACGAGGGGGACGACCTCGAGGGCGCTGAACGAGGCCCCGACCGCCATGATCGAGACCGGCGTGCCGGAGAAGTAGAGGTGGTGGAAGGTGCCGGGGATGCCGGCGGCGAGGTAGAGCGTCGTCGAGAGGAGCGTCGCCCGCGTGGCGCTGCCCGGCCGGACGAGCCCCATCCGCACGAAGAGGAAGGCGATGGCGGCGGTGGCGAAGACCTCGAAGAAGCCCTCGACCCAGAGGTGCACCACCCACCAGCGCCAGTACTCCATCACCGAGAGGTGGGTCTTCGCGCCGTACATGAGCCCCGCGCCGTACATGAGGCCGATGGCGACCACGGACGCCGTGAAGAGGAAGAGGATCTCGCGGCGATCGTCGCGCTGCTTGAGCGCCGGGACGAGCGCGCGGGCCATCAGGAAGAGCCAGAGGCCGATGCCGCCGTAGAGCGCGATCTGCCAGCCGCGGCCGAGGTCGATGTACTCGTACCCCTGGTGGCCGAACCAGAAGCTGAGCTGGTCGCCGAGCTTGTTCTGGATCGCGAGGTACTCGCCGGCGAGCGAGCCGACGACGACGAGGAGGAGCGCGCCGAAGAGCACGTTCACGCCGAGGCGCTGGCCCTTCGGCTCGGCGCCGCCGATCGCCGGCGCGAGGAAGAGGCCGAAGGCGAGGAACGCGGTCGCGATCCAGAAGACCGCGAGCTGGAGGTGCCAGGTGCGGACGACGGCGTACGGCAGGTACTCGCCGATCGGGATCCCGAAGAAGCCCTGCCCCTCGACCGTGTAGTGCGCGAGCAGCGCGCCCAGGCCGACCTGGGCCGCGAGCAGGGCGACCACGACGACGCCGTACTTCGCGACCGCCTTCATCGACGGGGTGACGACGATCCGGTCGAGCGGATCCGCCTTCGGCGCCGCGGGCGGCGCCTCCTCGCGATCCTTGAAGGCCTTCCAGTAGACGAGCGCGCCGATGCCGGCGAGGAGCAGGACCACGCTCAGGATCGACCAGAGCACGTTGGGCCCGGTCGGCACGTTCCCGATGAGCGGCTCGTGCGGCCAGTTGTTGGTGTAGGTCGCGGTCGCGTTCGGCCGGTTCGTGGTGGCCGCCCACGAGGTCCAGAAGAAGAAGCTCGCCAGGAGCTTCCGCCGGGCCGGATCCGGCACCGGCGCCTTGGTGAGCGCGTAGTCCTCGCGCAGCCCGGCGAGGGCCGGGGCGCCGCCGAACAGGGCGTCGTAGTGCGCGGCCGCGTGGGCCATCGCCGCGGCGCGATCGTCGCTCACCGTGACCGTGCCCGTGGCCGCGTCGAAGCGGTTCGTCCGGACCGTCGCCGCGAGCCGGCCGCGCAGGCCCGCCTGGACCTCGGCGCCGACCTCGGCGTACGGCTTCCCGTGCTCGCGGACCGCCCATACGTCGAGGAGCGCGGTCAGCTCGCGGTGCAGCCAGTCCGCGGTCCAGTCCGGCGCCTGGTACGCGCCGTGGCCCCAGATCGATCCGACCTGCTGGCCGCCCATGGTCTGCCAGACCACCTGGCCGTCGAGGATGTCGTCCTTCGTCATGAGGACGCGTCCACTCTCCGTGACGACGCGGTCGGGGATGGGCGGCGCCGCGCGGTACACCTCGCGGCCGAAGAAGCCGAGGATCGCGAAGGCGCCGGCGACGGCCAGGCCGAGGACGATCCAGAGTCGCTTGCTGTTGTGCATGGGTGCGGGTTCTCCCGGGTGCTCGAGTGTCGGGGGCGGTGCGGACGCGCGGGCCTACCCGGCCAGCGCGCGGGGGAAGAGGACGTTGTTCTCCAGGTGGATGTGCTCCATCAGCTCGGCCTCGAGCCGCGTGAGGCCGTCGTAGAGCGCGGTCCAGGAGCGGCAGGCCTCGGGCGGCAGGACCAGGTCGCCCGTGAGCTCGCGGACCCGACGGAGGTTCGCGCCGTGCTGGTCGTGCTCCAGCTCCATGACGCGGATCGGCATCCCCGCGTCCCGGCCCCGGCCCGCCTTGATGATCGGGAAGAGGATCTGCTCCTCCTTGTCGAGGTGGGCGCCGACCTCCGCCTGGATGCCGTCGAGCAGATCGCCGAGGCCGCGCGGGCAGGCGGGCTTCTCGCCGTGGCGGCGCTCGACCTTGCGCGCGAGGGCGACGAGGTCCGGCAGGTCCCGGCGGAGCGGCTCGTGGTAGCGGGCGACGATGTGATCGATGAGCTCCGACAGCGGCCGCTCCGCCCAGACCTCGAGGTCGCCGCCGAGCCGCTCGCTCTCGGCCTGGATCTCCTTCACGACCTCGTTCGGGTCGATCGCCGCCGCCTGGCAGGCCTGCGCCAGCGGGCGGTCACCGCCGCAGCAGAAGTCGAGGCGGTGGCGGAGGAAGATGCGGGTGGCGACGGGGTGGTGGACGGCCAGGTCGGCGAGGGTGGCGTTCGTGTCGATCATGCCGTCCCGGAGAGCAAGGGCGGGTCCAAGCGTGATGCTCACGGAAATCGGGCACTTTCTCCCCGACGTTGTGCGAGGCACAACCTGCCGAGTTGCGTTCCGCACAACCTCCGTTACAAAGCCCACAACATGGAGCCGCTCGAGCCACTCCTCGCGATCGCCGCCGACCTCACGTCGTCGCTCCCGGCCGCGGATCGGTACGACCGACTCCTCCGCTCCGTCCGCCGCGCGATCCCGTGCGACGCCGCCGCCCTCCTCCGGCTCGACGGCGAGGCGCTCGTCCCCCTCGCCGGCCACGGCCTCGTCCCGGAGGCCCTCGGCCGCCGGTACGCGCCGGCGGAGCACCCGCGGCTCGCGGTCATCCTCGGCGCGAGCCGGCCGGTGGTGTTCCCGCGCGACTCGCCGCTCCCGGATCCGTTCGACGGCCTGCTCGAGGGGGACACCCACGCGCTCGAGCACGTCCACGCCTGCCTCGGCTGCCCGCTCGTGGACTCCGGGGAGGTGGTCGGCGCCCTCACCGCCGACGCGTTCGACCCGAGCGCGTTCGACGCCCTCGACACCCGCCTGCTCGAGGCGCTCGGCGCGCTCGCCGGCGCCGCGCTCCGCACCACCGCGCTCATCGAGGCGCTCGAGCGGACCGCGGCGCGCCACACCGAGGTGAGCCGCGACCTCCTCCGCGAGGGCAGCCGCCGGAGCGGCGGCCAGCTCCTCGGGACGAGCCCCGCGATCGAGAAGGTCCGCCGCGAGATCGGGCTCGTCGCCTCGTCCGACCTCGCCGTCCTCGTCACCGGCGAGACCGGCGTCGGCAAGGAGCTCGTCGCCCGCGCCGTTCACGCGGCGTCACGCCGCCACGACGAGCCGCTCATCTACGTGAACTGCGCCGCGCTCCCCGAGCACCTCGCCGAGAGCGAGCTCTTCGGCCACGTGCGCGGCGCGTTCACCGGCGCCACCGGCGACCGCACCGGCAAGTTCGAGGTCGCCGATCGCGGCACGCTCTTCCTCGACGAGGTGGGCGAGCTCCCCGCCGCCGTCCAGGCGAAGCTCCTCCGGGCGCTCCAGCAGGGCGAGATCCAGCGGGTCGGCCTGGATCGCGTCCACCGCGTGGACGTGCGGATCGTCGCGGCGACGAACCGCGACCTCGCGCGCGAGGTGGAGGCCGGCCGCTTCCGCTCCGACCTGTTCCACCGGCTCGCCGGGTACCCGATCCACGTCCCGCCGCTCCGCGAGCGGCGCGGCGACATCCCGCTCCTCGCCGGCTACTTCCTCGACGTCCTCCGCCGCCGGCTCGGCCTCGGCCCGGTGCGGCTCACGGAGGGCGCCCGCCGCGCGCTCACCGCCGCGAACTGGCCCGGCAACGTGCGCGAGCTCGAGAACCTGCTCAACCGCGCCGTCCTCCACGCGCAGGCCGGCGGGCGTCCCGGCGCCCCGGTGGTGGTGGAGGAGCGGCACCTCGGCCTCGAGCCCGAGG
>JAEYOU010000281.1 GCA_023411405.1 Pseudomonadota bacterium
GTCCCCAAGTAGCGTCGCGCCCTACAGCGGCCCCTGCCGCGGAGCGGCGCGCCTGCTTCACCCTCGGAGGACCCCTTCGAGCAGGTGCGAGCGAGGAAACCCCTGTCGCACAGCGCGTTCCGAGCACCTTGGGGACTTGTCTCCCCCGCGCCGCTCCGAATACCCTCCACACGAACCATCGAGGAGGCGCGAATGAACCAGGAGTGGTCCTCCGTCAGCTGCCCGGACGGCACGATCGACGGCCTCCGCAAGGCGATGCTCCGCGACGCCGAGCGGCTCGTCTCCGCCGTGGGCGACGGCAAGCCGGGCGAGCTCGCGCGCCTCGCCCAGCAGCTCCTCGCCACCGCGCGAGAGCAGTTCGAGGCCGAGGAGCGCCGCCTGCGCGACCGGAAGGCGCCGAGCCTCGTGCGCCACGCGCGCGAGCACGAGCGCTTCCTCGCCGACCTCGGCGCCCTCGTGGCCCTCGCCTCCCGCGGCGACGCCCGCGGGCTCTCGGCCCTCCGGCCCGAGCGCTGGATCCCGGACTGGCTGACGGCGCACGCGCGGACGGACCGGGACCTCGCGTCCTGAGGAGCGGTAAGCGTCTCCTCACCCCCTCTCGGGCGCTTGGGCCCCGGGGCGATTGCGCCCGGGCCCGCGGGTCGACATCGATGAGAGGTCGGCGTTCCACCCCCGCCGGCGAGGAGAGTGTGCCGATGAAGATCCTGACACGCGTCGCGACCGTCCTGGCCGCCGCGGCGATCGCCACCCCGGCGTTCGCCTGCGGGCTCAAGCAGACCACCGCGGACGCCAAGGCCGACCACGCCACCGTCGCCCAGGCGCCCAAGGGCGACGAGGCCAAGGCGCAGCCGCAGCAGGACCCGCGGTCCACGGAGGCGCAGCCCAAGGCCGCGGCCGCCGGGGAGAGGGACCAGAAGGTCGCCCAGAAGTGAAGTGAGCGCACGCCCGGCCGCTCGTCGGCGCGTCCTCGCCGCGAGCGGCCGTCGTGTCTTCGGGCAGCGGCCCCCGCCGGCGCCGCGCCGCGCGCTACTTGCCGAACAGCCCCTTGAGCCGCTTCGCGGCCTCCTGCTCGAGCTGCTTCTTGGCGTCGGGCTTGTCGCCCTGCTTCGCGCCGTCCTTCGCGGCGTCACCTCCCCCGCTCCCCAGTCCGAGCGCCTTCCCGACGGCGCCCGTCGCCGCCTGGGACGCGAGCGACTTCGCCGCGGCGTCCACGCTCAGCCCCTCGACGCGCGGGCTCGTCGCCGCCCCGGCGAGCCGGAAGGTGAGCGGCAGGGGGGCGTCGGGCTTCACCCGTCCGCCGGTCAGCCGCGCGACGAAGTCGGGCGTCAGCGCCACGGTCGCGGGGAGCCGGAGCGAGCCGTCGAGGCCGATGCCGCCGGCGAGCTCCACCTCTCCCTGCCCGGCGTCGAACCGGAGCGGCTTCGAGAGCTCCGCGACGCCGTCCTTGATCTGCAGGTTGAACGGCAGCTGCTTGCCGAGGCTGGTGGACTTCCCCTCCGCCGGCTTCTTCGCGAAGGGCAGCTTGCTCGCGAGCGGACCGGCGACCGACGAGACGAGATCCTTCCCGTGGAACTGGCCGCCGCGGATCTCCCCCTCGAGGATCCCGGTGAGCTGCTTCAGGAGGGACGGTTTGTCCAGCCCTGGACCGTTCAGGTTCAGATCCATGTCGAGCGTGCCGGAGAGGAGCTTCCGGTCGCTGAGGAGCCCGAGCGCCTGCTCGGCGGAGACGCCCTGGAGCTTCGTGACGACCTGGAACGGCTCGTCGGGGTGGGCGAGGCGCACGGTCGTCCCCGCGGCGTCGACCGATCCCCCGAACGCCTGGAGCCGCGCCTGCTCGAGGGTGACCTGATCCTCCTTCACCCGCACGCGCGCGAGCACGTTCCGCGCCTCGACCCCCTTCACCTTCAGGAGGCCGAGCCGCAGCCGGGCTTCGCCCGAGAGGCCCGCGAAGGCCGCGGGGTCCGGTTTCTCGGCGGGCGGCGCGTCCTCCTTCTTCTTCTCCTCCGGAGCGGCGACGAGGAGCCGGTCGAGATCGAGGCGCTCGCCGGCGAGCTCTGCGTCGAACTTGGTCGTCTTCGACGTGCCCTCCCCCGCCATCGTCACGCGGCCCTTGCCGGCGAGCGTGTCGCCGAGGAGGTTCAGCGCGAGCCGCGACAGGGTGAGGTCCACGCCGCCGCCCGGCTGCGCGAGGGCGCCGCTCACCCGCAGCGAGAGCGCGTCCCCCGGCTTCTTCGCCAGCGCGCCGCCGGGCCGGAGGTCCACGCCGGCGAGGTCCACGTTCGCGTCGAACCGGACCTGCCCCCCCTGCTCGGCCTCGGCGGTGGCGACGAGCGCCATGGGCGCGCCTGCGGCCTTCTCGAGCTGGCGGGGGACCGCGAGCCGGACCGGGCCGAGGTCCACACGCAGCTCGAGGCGCTGGGCCGCGGCGGAGCCGCTGCCGCGGAGCGAGAGGCCGATCGGGCCGGCCACGACCGCCCCGCCCAGCTGCGTGCGGAGCGCGGGGAAGAGCGCGGTGACCGCCGCCGGATCGAGCCCGCGAGACGTGATCTCCAGCCCCTCGATCTTCGGGGTCTGCCCGCGCAGCCCCGAGGCGCGTCCCGTCCCGACGAGCGCCGCCGGACCGGCGACGAGCTCCAGCTCGCGGAGATCCAGATCGCCGGCCTTCAGATCCGCGGTGACGTCCGCGGCGAGCGAGGCGTCGAGCCGCTTGCCGGCGGCCTGACCGGCGAAGGCGAGGTCGGTCGCCCGGAACCCCCCGACGACCCGGGTCTGCCCCTCGCCGCCCGGCACGGCCGCGCCGAGGTCGGCGTCGAGATCCGCCTGGAACCGCCCGCCCTGGAGGCCCACCGACGCAGGGACGAACGGCGCGAGCGGGCCGAGATCGATCGGCTGCACCTCGAGGACGATCCTCTCGGGCGTGGGCACGAGCGTCGCCGGCAGCGGCGCGGTCCGCACGGTGAGGTCGAGGTTCTGCTGCGCGGCGAGCACGGCCGCCCGCACGCGCAGCTCGACCGGCGCCCCGACCTTCAGGTCGCGGACCTCGGCGTCGAGATCCTCGACGAAGAGCTCCTTCGCGCCCTCGACGGTCCGATCCAGGAAGGCGACGCGCGCGTTCTCGATCGCGGCGCGGCCGATCTCCAGCGAGGGCGGCGGCTTCTCCTCGCCCCGGGGCGCCGGCTCCTGCGCGGGCGCGGCCTTGCTCCGCTCCTCGAGCCGCTGCGCGAGCCGCTCGAGGTTGGTGGTCCCGTCGGGGAGCTTCTCGACGTTCACGCGGAGCCCTTCGACGACGGCCTCGTGGATCGCGATCTCGTCGCCGCCGCTCTTCAGCGCCCGCCAGAGATACGGTGACACCTCGGCGCGCTGCAGCTGGAGGAGCGGGACCGACTCGCCCGGTCCGGCGCCAATCGACAGCCCGGTGACCTTGGCCCCGAGCCCGCCCCAGATCCGGGTGGCCACGCCCTCGATGGCGATGGGCCGCTGGAGCTCGCTCGAGAGCTTCGCCGCCTGGTCGTTCGCGACGCGGAGGAGGACGCGATCGAGGATCAGCACGCCCACGACCACCAGGACCACCAGGGTCCCGGCCACGATCGCGAGCACCTTCGGCCAGCGCCTCTTTCCGGGGTCGTTCATGCCCGGAGGGTAAGGGCGCCCGGACGCCTTGTCAGCCGGAATGCGCGCCTGCCCTCGCCTTCCCGCGCCCGGGCCGGTGCCTCGGGTTCCTGCGGGCCCCGCGCGCGCACTCGAGCTGCTGATCGACCATCTTGCGGAAGGCCGCCCGCATGGGCTCGAACCGCGCGGCGTCCCCCTCGAGGGCTCCGAGCGCGAGCGCCACCGCCTCCAGCGTGGAGAGGCAGTGCGCCTCCGGCTCCCGGCGGAGCTCGTCGTACCCCTTTCCCCCGTCCGGGTTCACGGAGAGTCTGGGCAGCGCGGACAGGATCCGGCTCCGGGCGATCATCCGCTCCGCCTGATGCCAGGTGCCGTCCACGACCACGAGCCACGCCGGCGGCGCGCCTGCGCGCGCGGCCGCGGGGGCGGCGTCGCGCCCGGGGTAGAGGAGCGCCGCGCCGGGC
>JAEYOU010000083.1 GCA_023411405.1 Pseudomonadota bacterium
ACGTCGGCCAGCGCCCGGTTCGCGATCGACGCCGGAGGCGGCGCCGCCGCGGACGCGACGAGCGGCTCGTCCCGGAGCGAGGCCGCGATGCGCTCCACCTCCTCGGGCGGGGCGCCCGGGGAGAGCCGGTACGGAGCGAAGGCGGCGACGTCGAGCGGCATGACCCCTACTTACAGCGAACAGGAGTACCGGAGAAGGAGCGGGGGCGCAGGGAGATTGCCGGCGGAGCGGTCCGGGGCCAGGATCTGGCGGGGCCGGGGAGGGCGCACCAGATCGGGCGGATCGAGGTGCGTGCGCGCCGTACCTCCCGCGCGTTGACGCCAGCAAAATCCCCGTGATAGGGGATCCGAGTCCCGGGCAAGCGCGTGATCGTGGGACGGGTCGATTCGCGGCCCCACTCCGGAGGACCAGAAGGCAATGGAAACGTTCCGAGCGGTCGCGAAGCACTACGGTGAAGGCGGCTGGATGATGCACGCCATCAGCGTGGCGCTCGTCTTCACCATCCTCCTCGTCCTCGATCGGGTCATCGCCCTCTACTTCCAGCTCTGGACCAGCAAGGAGGCCTTCCTGAAGGGGCTCCGCGAGCACATCTACCGCGGCGACCTCGATCGGGCGATCAGCTACTGCGCCTCGCAGAAGCGGACCCCGCTCGTCTCGGTCGTGAAGGCCGGCCTCATCAACGTCCCGAAGGGCGAGGCCGACGTGCAGGCCGCCATGGACGAGGCGACCCTGCGGGAGTCGCCGCGGATCGAGAAGCGGACCGGCTACCTGGCGATGCTCGGCAACGTCGCCACGCTCCTCGGGCTCCTCGGCACCATCATCGGCCTCATCAGCGCGTTCGCCGCGGTGGCGACCGCGAGCGCCTCCGAGAAGGCCGCCATCCTCTCCAGCTCGATCTCCGAGGCCATGAACTGCACGGCCTACGGGCTCCTCACCGCCATCCCCGCGCTCGTCGCGTACTCGGTCCTCCAGGGTCGCTCTCAGCACATGCTCGACGACATCAACGAGGCGTCGGTCTCGGTGCTGAACCTCATCATCGCCAACCGCGAGAAGATGAAGATGCCGGCCTCCGTCGGCGAAGAGGCGGCGGGCTGATCACGAACCTGGCCTGAGCGAGCGAAGGCCCAGCCGGAGGAGGCTGGGCCGGAGCGAGCCGGGGGACTGGGGGGCCGAGCTTCTCCCGGCCCCCCAGCAAGAAAGCGGGTGAGGCGATGGGCGGCGGCGCGATGCCCGAGCAGGGCGGAGGCAAGAAGGGCAAGAAGTCCCTCGACGCGAACATCAACGTCGTCCCGGCCATCGACCTCCTCTCCTGCTGCATCACCTTCCTCCTCTACACCGCGGTCTGGACGCAGATCTCCCGCCTCCAGGTCCAGCAGTTCGGGTCCGGCGCGCCGGAGCCGCCGTCCGCGAGCGAGCAGCAGAAGGCGCTGATCGTGACGGTCCTCGTGCGGGAGAACAAGATGGTCCTCCAGACGTCCGCCGGCGGCGAGGAGGACATCCCGCTCGTGATGCGGGCCCTCAAGCCGTCCAGGCCCGACGCGGTCGAGGGCGCCCGCGACGCCGACGGCGAGGTGAAGCCGCGCCAGGACGTGAAGGGGCTCGCGGCCAAGCTCAAGGTCCTCCGCTCGAACTACCCGGAGGCCGTCGCGGTGACGATCGCCTCCGAGGACACGATCCAGTACGGCGACCTCATCGAGATCATCGACACCTGCGTCGGGGAGGGGCTCGTCTCCGTCTCGGTGACGGAGGGGTAGCGAGACCATGCCCATCGTCATCCCCGGCAAGCGGCCCGCCAAGCGCTTCGAGAAGTCGCGCATCCTCGGCGGCAAGATGCAGCACGGCCGCAAGACGACCAACGCGGAGCTGAACGTCGTCCCGATGGTCGACATGATGACGATGCTCGTCATCTTCCTCCTGCAGCAGTTCTCGTCGACGGGCGAGGTGCTGTACATGCAGAAGGACATCAAGCTGCCCGACGCGCACCACGGCCAGGTGATCGACGTCGCGCCGGTGGTCACGATCAGCGCCAACGAGATCACCGTGATCGGGAAGAAGGTCGCCGACATCGCCGACCTCGAGCGCGACGGCTACCTGAACATCCCCGGCATCGAGGAGAGCCTCCGCGACGAGAAGAAGCGGTGGGACTTCCTCCACCAGAACGATCCCGAGAAGCGCTGGGAGGGCGTGGTCAACGTGCAGGCCGACCGGGCCGTCCCCTTCCGGATCGTGAAGCGGGTCATGCACTCCTGCGGGGTCGCCGGGTACTTCAACCTGAACTTCGCGACGCTCGACGCCGGCAGCCTCGAGGCGACGAGCACGGCGCACGCTCCCGCCGGGATCTGATCTCACGCCGCGTCGCGGCCCTCCTCCGCGGCGCCGTCCCAAACGTTCACTGACCCGACCGGCCCGGCGCTCGCCCGGCCCCTTCCGGTTGTCGCAGAACGTGCTCCGCGCGCCTTCCCGGCCGCGACGACGAGCCGCATCATTGCGCTGACCTCTGTGAAGTGACCGTTCGCGCGGCAGGGCGAGCGGCCCTCCGCTCGGCCGGGCGCCGTGGGGCGAGCGGACGGAAGGATCCCACACGAACGGCCGGACCAGGGTGCACCGATGATCGGAGTCACGCAGGTAGAGACCCTCGCCCTCGCGGCGACCGGGCAGGGCGGCGGCGAAGCCAACCTCGTCCTCCCCGACCTCCGCACGCAGACCTTCCTGGGCGGCCTCGACGGCCACGCGCTGCTCATGCTCGGGTTCGTCGTCGGCGCGGCGGGGCTCCTCTTCGGGCTGCTCGTCGCCCGCAACCTGCGCGGCCTCCCCGTCCACCGCTCGATGAAGGAGATCTCCGAGCTCATCTACGCGACCGCGAAGACGTACCTCGTCACGCAGGCGCGGTTCATCGGCATCCTCTGGGCCTTCATCGCGGTCGTGATGGTCGTCTACTTCGGCTGGCTCTCGGAGGGCTTCGGGCCCGGCAAGGTCGGCCTCATCCTGCTCTTCAGCCTCGTCGGCATCTGCGGCTCGGCGGGCGTCGCGTGGTTCGGGATCCGCGTCAACACCTACGCCAACAGCCGGACCGCCTTCGCGGCGCTGCGCGGGAAGCCCTACCCGGTCTTCTCCATCCCGCTCCGCGCCGGCATGTCCATCGGGACCATGCTCGTGAGCGTCGAGCTCATGATCATGCTCGTCATCGTGCTGTTCGTGCCGGCGAACCTCGCGGGCGCCTGCTTCATCGGCTTCGCGATCGGCGAGAGCCTCGGCGCGTCGGCGCTCCGCATCGCGGGCGGCATCTTCACCAAGATCGCCGACATCGGCGCCGACCTCATGAAGATCGTCTTCAAGCTCCCCGAGGACGACGCGCGCAACCCGGGCGTCATCGCCGACTGCACCGGCGACAACGCCGGCGACTCGGTCGGCCCCTCGGCGGACGGCTTCGAGACCTACGGCGTGACCGCCGTCGCCCTCATCACCTTCGTGCTGCTCGCCGTCCCCGAGCCGGCGGTCCAGGTGCAGCTCCTCGTGTGGCTGTTCTCGATGCGGATCTGGATGGTGATCTCGTCGGTCGGCTCCTACTTCCTCAACCAGGCGGTCATGGGCCGGCGCTACGGCAAGGCCGACCGGATGAACTTCGAGACGCCCCTCACGTCGCTCGTCTGGCTCACCGCCCTCGTCTCCGTCGCCGTCACCTTCGGCATCTCCCACGAGCTCATCCCGAACCTCGGCGACGGCACCATGTGGTGGAAGCTCTCGGCCGTGATCTCCTGCGGCACGATCGCGGGGGCGGTGATCCCCGAGGTCGTGAAGGTCTTCACCTCGACGAGCTCCGGTCACGTGCGGGAGGTCGTCACCTCCTCCCGCGAGGGCGGCGCCTCGCTCAACGTGCTCTCCGGCCTGACCGCCGGGAACTACTCCGCGTTCTGGATGGGCGCGGCGCTCGTCGGCCTCATGGCCATCGCCTACTGGGTCTCGACGCTCGGCTTCGGCGCGCTGATGCTCGCCGCGCCGGTCTTCGCGTTCGGCCTCGTCGCCTTCGGGTTCCTCTCCATGGGCCCGGTGACCATCGCCGTGGACTCGTACGGTCCGGTCACCGACAACGCCCAGTCCGTGTTCGAGCTCTCGATGATCGAGAAGGAGAAGGGGGTGGTCGGCGAGCTCCAGCGCGACCACGGCTTCGTGCCCGACTTCGAGCGCGCCAAGCACCTGCTCGAGGAGAACGACGGCGCGGGCAACACGTTCAAGGCGACCGCCAAGCCGGTGCTCATCGGCACCGCCGTCGTGGGCGCGACCACGATGATCTTCTCGATCGTGGTCGTGCTGACCGAAGGGCTCACCGCGCACCTCGAGAAGCTCTCGATCCTGAACCCGCTCTTCCTCCTCGGGCTCATCTCCGGCGGCGCGGTGATCTACTGGTTCACCGGCGCGTCCACCCAGGCGGTCACGACCGGGGCGTACCTCGCCGTGGCGTTCATCAAGCGGAACATCCGGCTCG
Organism: Pseudomonadota bacterium; assembly: GCA_023411405.1. Lineage (GTDB taxonomy): Bacteria > Myxococcota > Myxococcia > Myxococcales > Anaeromyxobacteraceae > Anaeromyxobacter. Next base: position 4,484 of record JAEYOU010000083.1, read on the forward strand.
ACTCGAACGAGCGGGCGGACGTCACGGCCTCCAAGAAGGTCGTCGAGATCTGCACCGTCTACGCACAGAAGGGGATGTTCAACATCTTCCTCGTGGTCTTCTTCGCCACGCTCGCGTTCGCCTTCGCAGACGAGTACTTCTTCGTGGGACACCTCATCGCGATCGCCATCGTCGGCCTGTTCCAGGCCATCTTCATGGCCAACGCCGGCGGCGCCTGGGACAACGCCAAGAAGGTCGTCGAGACGGAGCTGCGCGCGAAGGGGACCGAGCTCCACGCCGCGACCGTCGTGGGCGACACCGTCGGCGATCCCTTCAAGGACACTTCGTCGGTGGCCATGAACCCCATCATCAAGTTCACCACCCTCTTCGGGCTCCTCGCGGTCGAGCTCGCGCTCCGCATGGGCACCGTCGCCCGGCTCTCCCTCGCCGGCGCGTTCCTCGCGGTCGCGACGGTGTTCGTGTGGCGGAGCTTCTACCGGATGCGGATCGAGACCCCCTCGCGCGCGTACGCGCCGGCGATCCCGGCGCCGCAGCGGCCGGTCCACGAGCATGGCTGAGCGCCGCGACCCCCCGGACCGCGGGCAGGCGCTCCGGCGGGCCTGCGGCGCGCTCAAGGTCTTCCCGCTGCACGGCGTGGCGGTACTCCCGGGCACCCCCACGGCGCTGCACGTCTTCGAGCCGCGGTACCGGGCGCTCGTCCGCGACGCGCTCGCCGGCGACCGGATCGTGGCGGTCCCCAACGTGCGATCCGCCGAGGGGCTCCGCGAGCTCCACCCGCCGCTCCGGGCGATCGCCGGCGCGGGGTACATCGAGCAGCACGTCGAGCACGAGGACGGCCGCTACGACGTCGTCCTCCGGGGCGTCGGCCGGGTGCGGCTCGGCGAGGAGCTCCGGACCGACGCCGCCTACCGGACGTTCCGGGCCGAGCTCGCCCCCGACGTCCTGCCCGCCGGCGGCGCGCGCCAGCTCCAGCCCGGGCTCGAGTCGCTCCGGCAGCTCGTGCTCGAGCTCTCGACCCGCCTGCCGCCCGAGTCGGG
>JAEYOU010000291.1 GCA_023411405.1 Pseudomonadota bacterium
AGCCTACCCCACCCGGCGGCCCGCCGCCCGGCCGCGCGGGGTCATGGGGCGTCGCCCCGGTCGCGCCACACCGCGGCGCGCAGGGCGCCGGCGTCCGACCCCGGATCGAGCGCGACCGCCCGGTCGAAGTCGGCGAGCGCTCCCACCTCGTCCCGGAGCGCGAGCTTGACCTTGCCGCGATCCCGGTAGGCCCCGGAGGTGGCGGGCGCCAGGGCGATCGCGCGGTCGAGGTCGGCGAGGGCCGCCGGGTACTCGCGGAGCAGGTAGTGGACCACGCCGCGGTAGCACAGGCCCGGGGTGTAGTCGGGGTCGAGCGCGAGCGCGCGATCGAGGTCGCGCCGCGCCTCCGCGAGATCGCCGGCGTGCAGCTTCACGAGGCCGCGCGTGCCGTACACCCAGGCGCTCCCGTGCCCCTTCTCGATCACGTCGTCGAAGAGCGAGAGCGTGTCCCGCCACACGGCGGTGCGGCCGTACGCGAGCGCGGAGAAGGCGACCACGGCGACGGCCAGCGCGGCCCCCGCCACGCCGCGCAGCGTCCGGCGGCGGCCCTCGGGGACGGGTGCGCCCCACGCGCGCTCGAGCAGGTGCGCCAGGACGAAGAAGAGGCCCAGGTACGGGAGGTACGCGTACCGGTTGGCCGTGAAGCCGTCGATGAGCAGGACGGACTGGCTCAGCGCCACGTTCACGACGAAGAACGCCAGGCCGAAGATCCGGACCTCCCGCGGGATCCGCAGCCGGCGCAGCGCCCAGACGATCGCCGCGAGCACGAGCGGCGCGAGGTAGAGCGGCAGGGGCAGCCACGGGCCGTCCTTCGCCGGGTACGCGTAGCCGAAGGACAGCGGGAACGGGACGACGAGCCGGACGGCGTACTGCGCCAGCGCGTACAGGAAGACCAGCGCCCGATCCCACGCGTGGTAGCGGACCGGCGGGAGGACGTCGTCGGCGCGCATGGCGATCGCGAGGACGCCGAAGAGGATCGCGACCGCGAAGAAGGGGAGCTTCTCCAGGACGAGCCGGCGCTCCCACCGGCGACCCCGGTACCAGTCCCAGAGGAGGAGCGTGAGGGGCAGGACGACCGCCGAGGACTTCGCGAGCGCCGCCAGCACGAACGAGCCCCAGGCCAGCGCGAGGAGCCCGAGCCGGCGGCCGCGGTCGAGGTACAGGCCGTACGCGGCGAGCGCCCCCAGCGAGAAGAGCGTGGCGAGGAGGTTCGTCCGCGCGGCCACCGAGGCGACGCTGTCCACGTGGACCGGGTGGACGGCGAAGAGCAGGCTGACGACCAGGGCGACCCGGGGCCTGCGATCGAGGAGCAGGAAGACCCGGAAGGCGAGGGCCACGCACGCGAGGTGCAGGACGAGGTTGTGCAGGTGGTACACGAACGGATCGAGCCCACCGATCCGGTAGTCGACGGCGTACGAGAAGAGCGCCAGCGGCATGTACATGTACTGCACCGGCCGCGTGAACCAGCGGGCGGCGTTGGCGCCGCTGAGCTCCCGGATGTACGGGTTGTGGACGACGACGTCCGGGTCGTCGAAGGCGATGAAGCCGTTCGCGAGCGCGCCGGAGTAGACGACGAGGGTCAGCCCGAGGACCCCCGCGAGCAGCCACAGGTACGGGAGGCGCTCGGCGCGCGCCTCCTCGGCGCGGGGCTCCGGGGTCCTGGCCCGCCTCCTCGACATGGCCGCCGCTACCCCAGCTCGGGCACGTGCCGCGCCAGGATCTCGTGCAGGTCGGCGAGATCGCGCCGCCGCCCGAGCGCCTCGCGCACGTAGCGGAGCGAGGCGGGGATCGAGCGGAGGAAGTCGGGGTTCTTCTTCACGCGGTCGATGAACACGAACCGGCCCGCGTCCTTGAGCTTCCGCTGGACCGTGAGGAGGTCGAACGTCGCGCGGAAGGGCTCGTACGCGAGCCGCGGCCCGCCGGCGGCGGCGAGGGCCTCGAGGTAGCGCCGGATCATCGCCTCCACGAACGGCGCGGGGAGCTCGACGTAGCTGTCCCGCAGCAGCGCCACGAGATCGTACTGCCGCGGCCCGAGCAGGGCGTCCTGGAAGTCGATCACCGCCTGCTCGCCCGAGGGGAGCACCATGAGGTTCCGCGACTGATAGTCACGATGCGTGAACCCCTTCGGCTCCGCCTCCAGCGCGCGGGCGATCCGCTCGTAGGCGGCGGCGACCACCGGCTCCTCCGCGCGCGACAGCTTCGCGCCCTTCCACGCCTCGAGCCCCCACTCCTGGAAGTGCATGAGCTCCCAGTGATAGAGGTCGTAGTCGAACGCCCGGGTGAACGCGACGCAGCCCTCGGGCCGCCGCTCGGCGGCGGCGCGCAGCCGCGCCAGCTGGTCGATCGCCGCCGGGTAGAGCTGCTCCGGCGGGACGCCGGCGAGGAGCCGCGTCTCGAGCATCTCGTCGCCGAGGTCCTCGAGGACCATGAGCCCGTCCGCCTCGAAGAACGCGCGGATCTCCGGGACCCGGACGCCGAGGGCGGCGAGGTACCGCTGGACGTCCACGAACGGGTTCACCGCGGACGCGCCGCCCTTGGTGACCTCCTCGGGGCGCGCGTCCGGCGGCATGACCATGACCACGAGGGAGGCCGGCGGCAGCCCCACGCGCCAGTAGCTGCGCATCGACGCGTGGCCGGCGAGCCGCCGTACGGGGGCCGAGGACCAGGTGCCTCCGGCGGCGCGCGCCACGGCCTCCCGGACGCGTGCTTCGGTGTGTGGATCGTGCATTCCCGCTCCTGGTCCCGCCCCGCTGCTGCGGGGCACGCTCCATTGACGCACTTCGGACGGCCCGCCTATAACGCGTGGCGTCCACGCGTCCTTCCGCTCGGGAGCCTCGCGCCCATGGCCTACCACGAGAACGTCCTCGCCGCGATCGGCCGCACCCCTCTCGTCCGGCTGCAACGGCTCGCGGGCGCCGGCGACGCGACGGTCCTCGCCAAGCTCGAGTTCATGAACCCGGCCGGCTCCATCAAGGACCGGATGGCGCTCCACGTGATCGAGAAGGCCGAGGCGGCCGGCCTGCTCCGCCCGGGGTCCACGATCGTCGAGAGCACCACGGGGGACACCGGAGTGGCCCTCGCCATGGCCGCGGCGGTGAAGGGGTACCGCTGCGTCTTCGCCGTGCCCGACCGGATCTCCCGGGAGAAGCAGGACGCGCTCCGGGCCTTCGGCGCGCAGGTGGTGGTCGCGCCGGCCGGCGTCTCCCCCGACTCCCCCGACAGCTTCACCTCGGTGGCGAAGCGGCTCGCGGCCGAGACGCCGGACAGCTTCTACGTGAACCAGTTCCACGGCGCGGACAACGCCGAGGCGCACTACCGCACGACCGGCCCCGAGCTCTGGGAGCAGGCCGGCGGCCGGGTGGACGCGTTCGTGGCCGGGCTGGGGACGGGCGGCACGATGACCGGCTGCGGCCGCTTCCTCAAGGAGCGGAACCCGGCGGTCCGGAACGTGGGCGTCGACGCCCAGGGCTCCGTCTTCCACTCGCTGTTCAAGACCGGCAAGCTCGGCCAGCCGCACGCGTTCAAGGTCGAGGGCATCGGCGGAGACGCGGCGTGCGGGGCGCTCGACCTCTCCGTGCTCGACGACGTCCGGCCGGTCCCCGACGCGCAGGCGTTCGTGACCGCCCGCCGGCTGGTCCGCGAGGAGGGGATCTTCGCCGGCGGCTCCTCCGGCGCCGCCGTCCACGTCGCGCTCCAGGTCGCGCGCGAGCTCGGAGCGGGCAAGGTGGTGGTGGTCCCGCTCCCCGACGGCGGCCGCTCGTACCTGTCGCGCCTCTACTCCGACGAGTGGATGCGCCACAACGGGTTCCCGGTGCACGGCGGCGAGACCGTCTCCGCCGCGACCGTGGGCGACGTGCTTGGCCGCCGCAAGGGCGCGGTCATCACCGCCCGCCGCCACGACAGGGTCGAGGCCGTGGTGAAGAAGCTGAAGGAGCACGACATCTCGCAGATGCCAGTGGTGGACGAGGGCGGCCGCGTCACCGGGATGATCCACGAGTACGACCTGCTCGAGTTCCTGATCGAGGGGAAGCACCGCCTCTCCGAGCCGGTCGAGCCGCTCATCCAGCCGCTGCAGGGCGTCGTGAGCCCCGACACGCCGATCGCCCGGCTGCGCGACATCTTCAACGACGACCACGTGGCGGTCGTCCGCGAGGGCGAGAAGATCGTGGGGATCGTGACGAAGATCGACCTGATCGAGTTCCTGGGGCAGCGGATGCGGTGACGCCCTATCGCCCCGCCAGCAGCTCCTTCACCGCCAGCACCAGGAACAGGAAGTCCGACGTACCGTGCCCGAGCACGTACTCGGTCTGCTGCCACAGGTGCGGCCAGTCGAGGAGCTCGATGAGGTCCGGCTGGATGAGCGCGCTCCCCGAGACGACGCCGCCGGGGATGTGGGCGCCGGCGGCGCGGTGGAAGCCGTAGGCGGAGGTGACGGAGCGCGCGCCCACCCCGGAGACGAACGAGGCCGGGTTCGCGCCCGGGTGGCAGCCGAGCAGGAAGTTCAGGGCGGCGTAGACGTGCTCCGCCGGGAACAGCGCCGGGTAGGCGCGGTGCAGGAAGTAGAGCTGCACGCCGGCGCGCTGGACGTGCCACCCCGGGCCCCAGATGCGCGGCCGGTAGACGACCCCGTACGGCGTCTCGGCGAGCATCTTCTCGAGCTCGGCCTGGAGCCGGCGCACGGCCGGCTCCAGGGCCGCGCCGAGCGCGGGGTCGCCGGCGGCGTCGAGGGCGCGGACCGCGTGCCAGCCGCCCCGGAACAGGTCGGCCGCGATCGCGCCGCGGTGATCGACGAGCCAGCG
>JAEYOU010000292.1 GCA_023411405.1 Pseudomonadota bacterium
GCGCCGGGCCGAGCGACTGCTCGACGAGGCGCTCGCCGCGCTGGCGCCGCTCGGGCCGAGGGCGGAGGCGCTCCGCGCGCTGGCGCGGTTCGTGCTTTCGCGAGGGAAGTGAAGCAGGAGACCCACGGGATGCCCACCAAGCTGCTCCAGAAGATCGACGGTCCCGAGGACCTCAAGGTCCTCGCCCTCGACGAGCTCCCCGCCCTCTGCCAGGAGCTCCGCGCCGAGATCGTCCGGACCTGCGCGCGCAACGGCGGCCACCTCGGCTCCTCGCTCGGCGCGCTCGAGCTGAACGTCGCGCTCCACTACGTCTTCGAGACGCCGCGCGACAAGCTGGTCTGGGACGTCGGACACCAGGCGTACGCGCACAAGCTCCTCACCGGCCGGCGCGACGCCTTCGCGACGATCCGCACGCCCGGCGGCCTCGCCGGCTTCCCGGAGCGCGCCGAGTCCCCGCACGACGCCTTCGGCGTCGGCCACGCCTCCACCGCGATCAGCGCCGCGCTCGGCATGCTCGAGGCGCAGCGGCTCACGGGGGCGCAGGGCAAGGTGGTCGCGGTGGTGGGGGACGGCGCCATGACCGGCGGGATGGCGTTCGAGGGCCTCAACCAGGCCGGCTACCTCGGCCGCGATCTGCTCGTCGTCCTCAACGACAACGAGATGTCGATCTCGCCCAACGTGGGCGCGCTCTCCGAGTGGCTGTCGAAGAAGTTCGCCTCGCGGACCTACGATCGCTGGCGCCGCTCGGTGAAGGAGTTCCTGGCCAGCGTGCCGCGCGGGCCGCAGGCGATCGAGGTCATCCGCCACGGCATCAACGCCACCAAGGCGCTCGTGACGCCCGGGATCCTCTTCGAGGGCCTCGGGTTCCACTACGTGGGCCCGGTGGACGGCCACGACGTCCTGAAGCTGGTCGAGACCTTCCGGAAGCTCGCCTCGTTCGACGGTCCGGTGCTCCTCCACGCCTTGACCACCAAGGGCAAGGGCTACCAGCCCGCGGAGTCGGACAAGGCGACCGGCGGGCACGGCCTCTCCTTCTTCGACGTGGACACGGGCAAGCCGGTGAAGAAGGCGACCCCCGCGGCCCGGAGCTACACCGAGCACTTCGCCCAGGCGCTCTGCGAGGAGATGGAGCGCGAGCCCCGCGTCGTGGCGATCACCGCGGCGATGCTAGAGGGGACCGGCCTCATCCAGGCCAAGCAGCGGTTCCCCGAGCGGACCTACGACGTCGGCATCGCCGAGCAGCACGCGGTCACGTTCGCCGCCGGCCTCGCCTGCGAGGGCGTCCGGCCGGTGGTGGCCATCTACTCGACGTTCCTCCAGCGCGCCTACGACCAGATCATCCACGACGTCGCGCTGCAGAACCTGCCGGTGACGTTCGCCCTCGACCGCGGCGGGCTCGTCGGCGCCGACGGCAAGACGCACCAGGGCGCGTTCGATCTCGCCTACCTGCGCTGCGTCCCGAACCTCACCGTGCTCGCCCCCGCCGACGAGAACGAGCTCCGCCACGGGCTCCACACCGCGGTCCAGCTCCCCGGCCCGGCCGCGATCCGCTTCCCGCGCGGCGCGGGCGAGGGCGTCGCGCTCGAGCCGGTCCGGGCCCTCGAGGTCGGGCGCGGCCGGATCGTCCGGAACGTGCCGGGGAAGCCGGACGTCTGCGTGATCGCCGTCGGGTCCACGCTCAGGGGCGCGCGCGCCGCGGCCGAGCGGCTCGCCGCCGACGGGCTCGCCGTGACGGTGATCGATCCCCGGTTCGTGAAGCCGCTCGACGCGGAGCTCCTCTGCGCCGAGGCGGCGCGCGCAGGGCGGGTGGTGACGGTCGAGGAGGGGTGCCTCGCCGGCGGCGTGGGGAGCGCGTGCCTCGAGCTCTTCGCCGCCCGCGGGCTCGTCCTGCCGGTCCGGTGCCTCGGTCTCCCCGACGCCTTCGTCACGCACGGCGACCCGGCCGCGCAGCGCGCCGCGTTCGGGCTGGACGCCGACGGGATCGCCGGCGCTTGCCTGGCCCTCGTGGGCACGCGGGCGGCGCGCGGCGTGGCGTGAAGGCGCCCAAACGCCAGCGGATCGATCTCCTGCTCGTCGAGCGCGGGCTGGCGGAGTCGCGGACCCGCGCGCAGGCGCTCGTGATGGCCGGCGCGGTGGTGGTCGGCGAGGCCCGCGTCGACAAGGCCGGCGCGCTCGTCGATCCCGCGCTCCCCATCCGCATCAAGGACGACGCCGCGCCGCGGCGCTGGGTCTCGCGCGGCGCGGAGAAGCTGCTCCGCGCCCTCGAGGTGTTCCCCATCGACCCCCGGGGGAAGACCTGCGCCGATCTCGGCGCCTCGACCGGCGGCTTCACCGACGTGCTGCTCCAGCGCGGCGCCGCCCGGGTGTACGCGGTGGACGTGGGCTACGGGCAGCTCCACCCCAAGCTCCGCGGCGATCCGCGCGTCGTGGTCCGCGAGCGCGAGAACGCCCGGGCGCTCACCGCGCAGGCGCTCGGCGAGCCGGTCGACCTGGTGGTGGGGGACCTCTCGTTCATCTCCCTCCGCCTCGTGCTGCCGGCCGTCCGGGCGATCCTCCGGCCGGGCGGCCAGGCGGCGCTCCTGGTGAAGCCGCAGTTCGAGGTGGGCAAGGGCGAGGTGGGGAAGGGCGGCGTGGTGCGCGACGAGGCCCAGCGGCGCGCCGCGCTCGAGGCCGTCGCCGCCGCGGCCCGCGCGCTCGGGTTCGAGGTGCTCGGCCACGCGGAGTCGCCGATCGAGGGCCCGGCCGGCAACCGGGAGTGGCTGCTCGGGCTCGCGCGCTGAGCCCGGTTCACGAAAGGTGAGTGTAGTCCGGTGCACGGGCCCCGGGGCCGTGGACCTCACCTTGCGTGAAGATCGGGTTTCGCTATCCTGGGAACGCGGTACAGGGACCGCCATCATCGAGGTGCTCATGGGTGTGACGCGCGGCTTCGCCGTCGTGGGTGGACTGGTGTTTCTCTCGCTCGCCGGGTGTGGAGCCGGGTCGCCCGGGGGCGCGCCCGCGCCGCAGCCGGAGGCGGCGGCGCTCGCCGCCGGGTCGATCCCGATCTACGAGGACGCGCTCGCCGCCGGGTGGGTGGACTGGTCGTGGCGCACCACCCGCAACTTCGCCGCCACCTCGCCGGTCGCCGCCGGGGCGCGCTCGCTGGCCGTCTCGTACGAGCCGTGGGGCGGGCTCTCGCTGCACCGCAACACGGGGGCCATCACCGGCATGGCGGCGATCGTCCTGTCCGTGTACGGCAGCGCGGCCGGGGTCGACCTGCAGGTGTACGTGTCGAAGGACGGCACGTCCCTGCCCGGTGTCCTCCTCGCGCAGCACTGCGCGGCGAAGGCGATCCCGGCCCGCGCCTGGACGCGGTGCGTGGTGCCGATCTCCGCGCTCGCGCCCGCGGGCACGCCGATCG
>JAEYOU010000327.1 GCA_023411405.1 Pseudomonadota bacterium
GGCTGGCTCCGCCCGCCGCGGGTGGTGGAGCGCGTGCAGGTGGTCGAGCGCGAGTCCCCGCCGCCGCGCGCGCCATCGGCGGCGGAGGCGCGCGCGGCCCTGCTCGCCGGCGCGCCCGACGTCACCACCCGCGCGTGGTCGAGCACGAAGGATCCCGCCGCGCAAGGCGCCGCGGGAGACGTCGTCTGGAGCGAGTCGCGCCAGGAGGGCTACCTGCGGATCCGAGGCCTCGCCGCCAACGATCCCGCCCGCGCGCAGTACCAGCTCTGGATCTTCGACGCGCGGCGCGAGGAGGCCCACCCCGTGGACGGCGGCGTCTTCGACGTCGGCGGCGACGAGGTGGTGATCCCGATCCACGCCGCCGTTCGCGTCTTCGAGCCGAAGCTCTTCGCCGTGACCGTGGAGCGCCCCGGCGGCGTCGTGGTCTCGAAGCGGGAGCGGATCGTGCTCACGGCGGCGCTGTGACACCGTCCGCGTGACATCGGTTGACGTTACCCGCCCGCCCTTCGACAGGCTCAGGGCGAGCGGGATCTGCTCGCTGAGCGAGTGGCACGCCCCCTGCTTCCCTCCCCGCGACAGGAGGAGGGGACGTCGATGCGTACGAAGACGCTGGCGGTGTGTCTCGGGTTCCTCACGGCGATCGTGTCGTGCCGGACGCAGGCAGCCGAGCGGCTCCCCGAGCTCGGCGATCTCGTGTTCGAGACGTCCCGCTCCGAGCAGTCGGCGGCCATCCAGCTCGCGAGCGGCAGCCGCTGGTCGCACGTCGGGATCGTGGACCGCGCCGGGGACGAGGTGGTCGTCCTCGAGGCGCTCGGGAAGGTCGCGCGCACGCCGTGGGAGGCGTGGACCCGGCGCGCGCGGCGCGGCGGCGACGTCCTCGTGCTCCGGCCGCGCGGCCTCACCGTTGCGCAGCGCAGGGCCGCGGTCGCCGCGGCGCGCCGGCTCCTCGGCCGGCCCTACGATGCGCGGTTCGGCTGGGGCGACGAGCGGATCTACTGCTCGGAGCTGGTCGTGAAGGCGTACGAGCGGGGTGCGGGCGTGTCGTACGGCAGGCGCGAGCGGCTCGGCGACCTGCACCTCGGCGGCCTCGAGGCCGCGATCGAGAAGCGCTGGGGGAGGATCCCGCGCGACCTCGTCCTCGTCACCCCCGCGTCGCTCGCGGAGGATCCCCGGCTGGCGCGGGTGCGCTGACGGCGGCAGGTGGTCCGCGTCGCGTTGAGGCGACGCGCTCGTACCGGGTATCCTCCCGGCGTGGAGCCCGAGCCGTCCGCCTTCTGCCCGCGCTGTGACGCCCTCCGGGTCCCCGGGCCGGAGTGTCCGCGCTGCGGCGTCGTCTACGCGAAGGCCCGCCCGCGCGCCGCGCCGCCGCCGCCCCCTCCACCGCCCGGCCTCGACGACGTCGTGGGGGACGCGCGCGGGCTCCTCCCCGGCATGGCGCCCGCGGTCTGGGAGGGCGACGCGGAGGACGCACGGCGCGAGGTCCTCGTCCGGACCTGGGCGCCGCCGATCGCGCTCGGCGTCGCCTGGCTCCTCGTCGCGAGCGGCCCCTTCCGCATGGTCCTCCGGACGTTCTTCTCCATGTGGCTCCACGAGCTCGGACACGCGATCGCGGCGTGGCTCACCGGACACTTCGCGTTCCCCGGGCCGTGGCGGACGCCGGTGTCGCCGGGTCGCGTCCCCGCGGTCGTCCTCCTCGTCGCCGGCGCGCTCTCCGCGCTCGCGGTCTGGGGCTGGCGCACGCGGCGCCCCGCCCTCGTGCTCGCCGCCGCGGCCGGCCTGTTCGTCCAGCTCGTCTGCACCCTCCTCCCCCGCTCCGCCGCCGCCGCGTTCTTCACGTTCGGCGGCGACGCGGGGAGCATGATCCTCGGGGCGGCGCTCTTCGCGACGATCTGGTCCCGGCCCGAGGGCGCCCTCGCGCGCGGCTGGCTGCGCTGGGGGTTCCTCGTCATCGGCGCGGTCGGCCTCGTCGATCCGCTCCACGGCTGGATCGCCGGCGCGCTCGATCACGGCGAGATCCCGCTCGGCCACATCGAGGGCGTCGGCATGTCGGACGCGATGAAGCTGTGGAGGGTGCACGGCTGGACCCTCGCCGAGATCGCGCTCCGGTACGTCGCGCTCGGCGTCGCCTGCCTCGCCGCGCTCGCCGGCGGGTACGCGTTCGGGCTGGCGCGCGCGCGGGCGTGGCTGCGGGCCGTGGAGGCGGGCGCGCCGGAGCGGTGACGGGCCGCGCGGGCGCTCATGGCGGCGCCCAGCTGGCTTGATCCCATCACCGCTCGTTCTTCGACAAGCTCAGCACGAGCGGACAACAGAACCCGCTCGCCCTGAGCCTGTCGAAGGGCGAGCAAGCGGGCTCGACGCGGGTGAGCGCCGCGATCAGTGGACGGGCGTCGCGGCGTCCGCGGCGTTCTGGCGCGGCGCGACCGGGAGCACGACCGTGAACGTCGTGCCGGCGCCGAGCTCGCTCTCGAGATCGATCCGCCCGCCGTGCGCCTCGACGATCTGGCGCACCACGTAGAGCCCGAGCCCCAGCCCTCCGCTCCCCTCGGCGTTCTGGCCGCGCTCGAAGCGGCGGAAGATGCGGGCCCGATCCTCGGCCGCGATCCCGCGCCCCCGGTCCTGCACGGAGATCCGGACCTCGCCTCCGGACGCGTCGACGGAGACGTCGATCGGCTCCGTGCCGCCGTACCGGATCGCGTTCGAGACGAGGTTCGTCACGACCTGCTCGAGCTTGGTGCGATCCCAGAGCCCCTGCGCCGGTGCGGGCGCCGTGACCCGCAGCACGCGGCCCGCGCGGCCGATCTCCTCCTGGAACCGGCCCGACACCTCCTCGACGAGGCCGCAGAGATCGAAGGGCTCGGGGGCGAGCTCGAGGCGCTGGACCCGCAGGCGCGTGACGTCGAGCAGGTTCGCGACCAGGCGGTTGAGCCGCTCCACCTGCCGGCCCACGACCGCCACGCGGCGGACGAGCTGCTCTCCGCCGGCGGCGGCGGTCCGCTCGAGCATTCGCGCCTGGAGGGTGAGCGCGGTGAGCGGGGTGCGCAGCTCGTGCGAGGCGACCGAGATGAACTCCTCGCGGACCTGGATGGCCTCCTGCGCCTCCTGGTAGAGGAGCGCGTTCTCGAGCGCCTGCCCCGCGCGCTCCGCCAGCGCGGCCGCGAGCTGCGCGTCGCGCCGACCGAGCGCCCGGCGCTGCGG
>JAEYOU010000372.1 GCA_023411405.1 Pseudomonadota bacterium
CCGCGGGGCGGGGCGCCACGGGCGGCGCGGTCACGGCCCTCGGCGCGGCGCCGCGCTTCTCGCGGAGGGCGGCCATCCGGTCCACGAGGGCGCGGGCGTCGTCGTCGAGCCTCGTGAACTGGATGCCCATCCCCGGCGCGGGCGGCTTCCCCTGCGCGGGGGCGTCCGGCGCCTGGATCCACTTGACCACCCCTTGCGCCCGGAGGACCACCTCGCCCGACTGCAGCCGGAGCTCGAGGTCGAGCAGCGTCCCCACCGGCCGCGGCTGGCTGGTGCGGAAGAACAACCCGCCCCGCGACACGTTGACCGCGAACCGCTCGACGAACTCGTCGACGCTCCCGTACGGAAGGCGCGCGGGGAGCCGGACCGGCTGGCGCTCGCCGCCACGTTTGTCGGAGGGGCCCTCCACGAGCGGAAGAGATTATCCCCTCGGGGGTCCGCACGGAGCAAGCGCACGCACCCGGAATGCCGCCGGAGTCGGGGTGCCGGGGCGCGGAGCTGCGCGTGTGTGCGCCGCGACCCCAGCTGCCTTGACGGTCCTACACGGGGTTGCGTATACGTCCGCATGCTCAACCGCGACGAGCTCCGGCTGGCGCTGACGTTCGACGACGTCCTGCTCCTCCCCGCCGAGTCGGACGTGCTCCCGAAGTCGGTCGACACGTCCACGCGCTTCACCCGCAACCTCCACCTCAACGTCCCGATCGTCTCCGCGGCCATGGACACGGTCACCGAGGCGCGCATGGCCATCGCCATGGCCGCGACGGGCGGGCTCGGGTTCATCCACAAGAACCTCTCGATCGAGGATCAGGCCGCACAGGTGGTGAAGGTGAAGAAGTACGAGACCGCCGTCGTCACCGACCCGGTCACCATCGCCCCGGAGGCGCCCATCCACCAGGCCGTCGCGCTCATGCGCGAGCACGGGATCAGCGGCATCCCCGTGGTGCAGAAGGGGCGGGCGGTCGGCATCCTCACGAACCGCGATCTCCGGTTCGAGAAGAACCTCGAGCAGCGGGTCGAGCAGGTGATGACCCGCGATCTCGTCACCGCCCGGGAGGGCGTGACCATCGAGGAGGCCAAGGAGCTCCTCCACCGCCACCGGATCGAGAAGCTCCTCGTGGTGAACGAGCAGTTCGAGCTCAAGGGGCTCATCACCATCAAGGACATCGAGAAGATCCAGAAGCACCCGAACGCCGCCAAGGACCGGCTCGGCCGGCTGCTCTGCGGCGCCGCCGTGGGGCCGGGCGCGGACCGCGAGGCCCGGATCGCCGCCCTGCTCAAGGCGGGCGCCGACGTCATCGCCATCGACACCGCGCACGGGCACTCGCGGAACGTCATCGACGCGGTCGCGGCCACGCGCGCCAGCTTCAAGAACGCCGAGATCGTGGCCGGCAACGTCGCCACCGCCGAGGCGGCGGAGGCGCTCTGCAAGGCCGGCGTCGACGCGGTGAAGGTCGGGGTCGGGCCGGGCTCCATCTGCACCACCCGCGTGGTGGCGGGCGTCGGCGTCCCGCAGGTCACCGCCGTGGACGAGTGCGCCCGCGCCGCCGAGAAGTACGGCGTCCCGGTGATCTCCGACGGCGGCGTGAAGTTCTCGGGCGACGTCGTGAAGGCCCTCGCCGCCGGCGCCGCGTCCGTGATGATCGGCTCGCTCCTCGCCGGCACCGAGGAGGCCCCCGGCGACGTCATCCTGTACCAGGGTCGCAGCTACAAGTCGTACCGGGGCATGGGCTCGCTCGGCGCGATGAAGCAGGGCTCGCGCGACCGGTACTTCCAGGCCGACGTGACCGACGCGGAGAAGCTCGTCCCCGAGGGCATCGAGGGCCGGGTGCCGTACAAGGGCACGCTGGAGATGACGATCTTCCAGCTCGTCGGCGGGCTCCGCAGCGGCATGGGGTACCTCGGCTGCAAGAGCATCGCCGAGCTCCGCACCAAGCCGCGGTTCGTCCGGATCTCCTCGGCCGGGCTCCGCGAGAGCCACGTGCACGACGTGATCATCGAGAAGGAAGCGCCGAACTATCGCGCCGAGTGAGGCGCGCCGCCGCTCACCCTTCGACAGGCTCAGGGTGAGCGGTCTCTCTCTCCGCTCGAGGCAGCACGAGCGGGAGCGGGTTCACCCCCGCTCGTGCTGAGCCTGTCGAAGCACGAGCGGGAGCGGACGCATGACCGCCGACATTCACTCCGAGAAGATCCTCATCCTCGACTTCGGCTCGCAGTACACCCAGCTCATCGCCCGGCGGCTCCGCGAGCTCGGCGTCTACTGCGAGATCCACCCCTGCACCGCCTCGGCGGCGACGATCCGGGCCTTCGCCCCGAAGGGCGTCGTCCTCTCCGGCTCGCCCTCCTCGGTGACCGCCGAGGGGAGCCCGCGCGCCGACCGCGCCGTCTTCGAGCTGGGCGTGCCGGTGCTCGGCATCTGCTACGGCCTGCAGCTCCTCGCGCACGAGCTGGGCGGCAAGGTGGGCGGCGCCGTCCACCGCGAGTACGGGCCGGCGACGATCGACGTGAAGGCGTCGTCGCCGCTCTTCCAGGGCCTCCCTGGCCGGCTCGACGTCTGGATGAGCCACGGCGATCGCGTCGAGGCCATCCCGCCCGGGTTCGAGCCGGTCGCCTCGACCGCGAACGCGCCCTTCGCCGCCGTCGAGGACGCGCGGCGCCGGTTCTACGCGGTCCAGTTCCACCCCGAGGTGGTCCACACGCCGCGCGGCAAGGACGTGCTCTGGAACTTCGCCCACCGCGTGTGCGGCTGCTCCGGGACCTGGTCGATGCGGGCCTACGCCGAGGTCGCGGTGGAGCAGATCCGCGCCCAGGTCGGCGACGGCCACGTGATCTGCGCCCTCTCGGGCGGCGTCGACTCCGCGGTGGCGGCGCTGCTCGTGCACCGGGCCATCGGCGACCGGCTGCGGTGCATCTTCGTGGACAACGGGGTGCTCCGGGCCGGCGAGCGCGCGCAGGTGGAGCACGTCTTCGGGAAGATGTTCCACCTCCCGCTCGTCACCGTGGACGCGTCGTACCGGTTCCTCGCGAAGCTCGCGGGCGTGACGGATCCGGAGCAGAAGCGGAAGATCATCGGGCGCGAGTTCATCGCCGTGTTCGAGGAGGAGGTCGAGAAGCTCGCCGCGCACGGCGAGCGGGCCCGCTTCCTCGTGCAGGGCACGCTCTACCCGGACGTCATCGAGTCGGTGTCGTTCAAGGGCCCCTCGGCGACGATCAAAAGCCACCACAACGTCGGCGGCCTGCCCGAGGTGATGAAGCTCGGGCTGGTCGAGCCGCTGCGCGAGCTGTTCAAGGACGAGGTCCGCAGCCTCGGCCTCGAGCTCGGGCTCCCGCCCGCCAGCGTGCAGCGCCAGCCGTTCCCCGGGCCGGGGCTCGCGATCCGCGTGCTGGGCGAGGTGACCGAGGAGCGGCTCGCGGTCCTGCGCAAGGCGGACACGATCGTGCAGGAGGAGGTCCGCGCCGCGGGCCTCTACGAGAAGCTCTGGCAGGCGTTCGCCGTGCTCCTGCCGGTGCGGAGCGTCGGCGTCATGGGCGACGAGCGGACCTACGAGTCCACCTGCGCCATCCGCGCGGTGGAGTCCACCGACGGCATGACCGGCGACTGGTCGCGGCTCCCGTACGAGCTCCTCGGCCGGATGTCCTCGCGGATCATCAACGAGGTCCGGGGCATCAACCGCGTCGTCTACGACATCTCCTCCAAGCCGCCGGCGACCATCGAGTGGGAGTAGGTAGGACGGCCTGCGCCGTCGCGTGAACCAACCGGCGGTGCCGTCGTTGGCCCGAGGGACGATCGCGGGTATCATGGCGATCGATCGGAGGCTTCGATGTCGCGACCGTCCCGTGTCCGCGCGCTCGCGCTCCTTGCGCTCGTCGCTGCGGCAGGGTGCCAGGACTACAACTTCAACCCCGTCGGCCACTGCGTGATCCAGCCCGGCACGCGGCGCGTGACGCTCGACACCGTCACGTCGGCCGACGTGCTGTTCGTCGTGGACGACTCCGGCTCCATGGGCGGCGAGCAGCAGAAGCTCTCGGAGAACTTCAGCGAGTTCGTCAACAACCTGAACCAGACGAACCTGGATCGCGTCGCAGTCGGCCAGGAGCCGATCGACTTCCACCTCGCGGTCACGACGACGTCGGTCTTCCACAACGAGCCGGTCGGCGCGAGCTGCCGGAGCGACTGCCCGAACGCCACCGGCACCGGCCCCGTCTGCTGCACCATGTCCGGCACCACGCCCACCGGCCCGCTGCGGACCGTGCAGAAGTGTGCCGGCCCCGGCGCTGCCTGCGTCGCGGGGGCGTGCCGGAACGACTGCCGCAACTTCGTCGGCGAGTACGTCTGCTGCGACGCGTCCACGCTGGTCCCGGCCACGAACCAGCAGATCTCCTGCTCGGCCGTGGGCGAACCCTGCGGCGACCTCCGCACGCACTACCGGTTCCCGTCGAGCTGCACCGCCGGGAGCTCCACGGGGCAGGACCAGCGGCCCTATCCCCAGGGCGCGTTCGTCGGGTACAGCTCGCTCCCGCGCGTCGTCCACTTCGACAAGGACCTCTACACGTGCGCGACGCCGCCCTGCGAGACCGCCCAGGGATACTCGTCGGAAGAGCTCGTGGACGCCTTCGAGGACAACGTCATCGTAGGCACCTGCGGCTCGGGGCAGGAGCAGGCGCTCGAGGCCGCGCGGCGGGCGCTCGAGAAGGCCCGCGACGGGCAGCAGTTCGAGACGATCGGTCCGGACGGAAGCCCGGCCGCGCCGAACACCCCCGCGCGCTGGCTCCAGAACCGCGACTCCAAGCTCGTGCTCGTGTTCGTGGGCGACGAGGACGATTGCTCGTCCGAGCAGGACGCGAACGGCGGCATCGTGCTCTCGGGCCCGCCGGGCGCGGACGCCTGCGTCGCCGACGCCGCGAAGCCGCAGGACCAGCAGAAGCAGTTCTCCGTCGAGTCGATGGTGGACTCGCTCGTCACCCTCGCCGACGGCCGGCCGCTCGGCGCCGCCTTCATCGTCTCCGCGCGCGCCGCCGGCCGCGACGTCTGCGAGGACGCGACCTGCGTCCCCGACATCTGCTGCGACACCGTCTGCACGGGGAGTACCTCCGTCTGCACCACCAACGTGTGCGGAGGCCAGGCGCGAGGCACCCGGCTCCTCCAGGCGGCCGAGCGGTTCCGCGGCCATGGCGCCGACGTCGTGGCGGGCTCGATCTGCGATCCCAACTTCGGCCAGATCCTGAACCGCGTCGCCGAGATCGTGAAGCCGCCCTCGGGCCTCCTCCTGCCGACCGCTCCGGCCTCCGAGGAGGTCGCCGTGCTCCGGATCGCGCGCGCCGACGGGACGACGCGGAAGACGTGCAGGGGGCCCGCGCCGGCGGCGCTGACCTACGACGAGGCCGTGGCCCAGAGGTACGACTGGTGGTTCACCGCCACCCGCGAGCAGCTGACCCCCGAACAGCAGGACCCCGTCGCTGCCAGCAGGTTCGTGTTCATCAACCACGAGACCCTGAATTGCGAGGCGAACCGCGGTGAGGCGTACTCGGCCGATTACCTCGGCCGACTGCCCTCGAGCGGCTGCTCCGGCGCGACCGCCGCGGAGGCGGACGCGTCCTGCGTCGCCCAGCTCGGCGGTCGCGACGGAGACTGGACGTGCTTCAACGGGACGGATGCGCAGGACTACTGCACCATCCCGACCGGCGGTGCGGTGGTCGGGACGTGCATCTGCGGCCCGCGGTACATCGCGCCTCCCGCAGGCGCAGACGCCTGCACTCCGGCCCGGGGCAACTGCCCCTGGGGTTGCACCCCTGGGGACGAGTACTGCCCCACGCGCCTGCACGACGGCTGCGACTAGTCCGAGCCGCGGGCGCGGGGCTTGAAATTCCAGGTGGGAAGAGGGAGCCTGCTTCTCACATGACGAACCGGGGAGCCATCCTGGCCGCGCTCTGCGCGGCCCTCGCCGCGGGGTGCGATTCCATCCCGAAGAACGCGCTCCTGTCCTGCGAGCAGGACGTCCAGGTCCTGCCCGCGCAGACCGACCTCCTGTTCGTCATCGACGACTCGGGGTCGATGCGTGAGGAGCAGGAGAACCTGCGGCAGAACCTGGCCGCGTTCGTCGCCGAGCTGGCCGCGAGCCCGGTGCCGAACGACTTCCGGATCGGCGTCACCACCACCGACGTGCACAACACCTTCGGGATGACGTCGTTCTTCCCGACCAACGTCGCGCCGTTCGACCAGTTCCCCTACGCGGTCCCCTTCGCGCAGGGGACGATCGTCGCCATCGACCCCGGCGCGCTCACGGACGACGCCCTCCGTGGAAAGCCCGTCTACGACCAGGTCGACGGCTACCGCGTGCCCGGCGCACGGCGGTTCCTCGGGGCCACGCCCGCCGACGTCGGCGCGTTCGAGACGAACGTGCTCGTCGGGACGCTCGGATCGGGCAAGGAGGAGCCGCTCCGCGCCGCCGAGCTCGCGCTCGGCGCCCGCGTCGACGACGGCGCCAACGCGGGGTTCCTCCGCTCGGGCGCGCGCCTCGGCATCGTGATGCTCACGGACGAGGACGACTGCTCGGAGCGCGCGGCGATCGGCGCCCCCCTCGCCGCCGTGAACAACGACCAGTGCCACGACGCCACCATCAAGCAGAACGGGCTGCTCCGGCCCGAGGACTTCGTGAGCTTCCTCGACGGCCCCATCGCCGGCGAGGAGCGCCGCCCCGTCCTCGCCGTCATCGCCGGGTTCGACCAGAACGGCGCGCCGGCGGGCTGCGCGACCTCGTACGACCGACCCACGCGCCTCGATCGCCTCCTCGATCTGCTGGGCGAGGAGCGGGCGTTCCGCGGCAGCATCTGTGACGCGAGCTTCGGCCCGTCGCTCCGGCGCATCGCCGACCTGCTCGTCCCCCAGACCGTCCCGATCGACGGCGCGCCGCCCGACGCCCGCATGCTCGTGGTCTCGGTCCAGCGGCGCGACTCCACGGTCGACCGCTGTCCCGTCGCGGAGGCCGGGACGCCGGAGGCCGCCGGGGCCGCTGCGGTCTACGCGCCGCCCCGCGAGGGGTCCGCGACGCTGACGTTCCAGGGGGCGTGCCTGCTCCGCTCCGGCGATCAGGTCGAGCTGCGCGTCGCCTGCGCCCGCTGACCCGTCCGCCGAAACAACCGACAGTGAAGTCGGTCCTGCTTGCGGCCGCTCGTCGCCATGAGCAGAATCCCCGAGCCTGCGCTGCGACATGAAGACGCAGCGCGTCAAGCCCTCGATCGCCCGGCGGTCGTGGGGCCGCCTCCCGGCCGGGGCGCGGCAGAGGAGAGAGCATGATCGCTGAGCCCGAGCTCATCCGCGGTGCCGCTTCGAGGAACCTGGTCTCGCTGCTGGAGGACCAGGCGCGGAAGCGGGGCGACCTGCCGGCCACCCGGCAGAAGCGCGACGGCTCGTGGGTGGACACGACCTGGAGCGAGGTGGCGCGCCGCGCGCGCAACGTGTCCGACGGGCTCGCCGCCCTCGGCGTCCGCGCGGGCGACCGCATCGCGGTGATCGGCGACACCCAGCTCGAGTGGATCCTCGCGGACCTGGGGATCCTCGGGGCGGGCGCGATCACCGTGACGATCTACCAGTCCAACCTGCCCCCCGAGTGCGCGTACATCCTCGCGAACTCGGGCGCCCGGTTCATCTTCTGCGACACCGACGTCCAGGTCGCGAAGATCCGCGAGGTCCGCGGGCAGCTCCCCGGCCTCGAGGGCATCATCCGCGCGCGCGGCCCGGCGGCCGACGGGTTCGAGCGGACGCTCGCCGACGTGGAGGCGCTCGGCGCGAAGTGGGGGCAGGAGAACCCGCGGGCGCACGGAGAGCGGCTCGCGCGGCTCGGCCCCGACGACCCCGCCAGCTTCATCTACACCTCCGGGACGACCGGCAACCCCAAGGGGGTCGTGCTCACCCACGGCAACTGGGTCTACGAGGCGCGGGCGGTGGAGGAGATCAAGCTCATCGGCCCGGACGACCTGGTGCTGATGTTCCTCCCCATGGCCCACTCGTTCGCGAAGGTGATCGAGGCGGTCTGGATCGCGACCGGCGCGACCGCGGCGTTCGTCGAGTCGCTGGAGAAGATCGTCGAGAACGCGGGCGAGGTCCGGCCGACGGTGGTGCCCTCCGTCCCGCGCATCTTCGAGAAGGCCTACAACGCGGTGATCAGCAAGGGGCTCGCGACGCCCGGCCTCAAGGGCAAGCTCTTCGCGCTGTCGATGGAGTCGTTCGACGAGTACGCGGTCGCGCGCGATCAGGGGAGGACGTACTCCTCGTTCGGCCTCATGATCGGCAAGAAGCTCGTCTTCCCGAAGCTCTCGCATGCGCTCAAGGAGCGGTTCGGCGGGCGCATCCGCCTCTTCGTCTCCGGCGGCGCGCCGCTCCCGACCAAGATCGCCTGGTTCTTCGACCTGCTCGGGATCACCATCCTCGAGGGCTACGGCCTCACCGAGACGTCGGCGGGCACGTTCGTGAACCGCCCCGACGCGAACCGCATCGGCACCGTCGGGCCGCCCGTCCCCGGGACCGAGGTACGGATCGCCGAGGACGGGGAGATCCTGGTGAAGGGGCCCTGCGTCATGCAGGGCTACTACAACGACCCCGCCGCGACCGCCGAGGTGCTGAAGGACGGCTGGCTCGCCACCGGCGACATCGGGACGCTCGTCGGTGGGCACCTCAAGATCACCGACCGCAAGAAGGACATCATCGTCACGGCCGGCGGCAAGAACGTCGCGCCGCAGAACCTCGAGAACGACCTCAAGACCGACCCGCTCATCTCGCAGGCGATGGTCCACGGCGATCGCCGCAAGTTCCTCTCCGCGCTCCTCACGCTCAACGAGGAGAACCTCAAGAAGTGGGCGGAGGAGAACGGCGTGCCGCTGGAGGGCATCCGCCAGCACCCGAAGCTCCTGGCCCGCGTGCAGCAGGCGATCGACACGCTCAACGCCAAGCAGGCGAGCTTCTCGACGGTGAAGCGGTGGGCCATCCTCGACCACGACTTCACCCAGGCGAGCGGCGAGCTCACGCCCACGCTCAAGGTGAAGCGCAAGCTGGTGACCGAGCGGTACCGGGCGATGCTCGACGCCTTCTACGAAGAGTGAACGTGGAGGCGGACCCCGACCGGCTGGACGTCCTCCTCGTCGAGGACGACGACGACCACCGCGAGCTCGTCGCCGAGGTGCTCGCCGCCGCGGGCTGGGCGGTGCACTCGGTCGCGAACGGGCGCGAGGCGCTCCGGATCCTCTCCGAGCGGTCCGTGCAGGTGGTGGTGACCGACCTCGGCATGCCCGGCATGGGCGGGCTGGAGCTCGTCCACGCCGCGCGCGAGCTCGCGCCCAGCGTGCCCATCGTGGTGGTGACCGGCTGGGCGGAGCGGGAGGATCTGGAGGCGGCCCGCGGGCGCGCCGTCGCGGCGGTGCTCGTGAAGCCCGTGGACCCCGCGCGGCTCACCGAGACGGTGGCCGGCGTCCTCGCCGGGCGGGGCCGGGTGGCGCGCGCGTGAGCGGTCCCCTCGCTTGACAGCCCACGCCTCCACCAATAGCAATGGAGGCGACTCGCGATCCGCCCCCCTGCACGGCGCAGGGCGCGCGGACCGCGCCGCGCGCCCGCGGGGGAACCGATGGCCGAGATCGCCAGCGTGAAGGACGTCTTCGACAAGCACCTGCCCGCGCGGCTCGCCGCGAAGCCGGACGTGATCTCGAAGATCAACGCCGTCTACCAGTTCAACGTCTCCGGCCCGGACGGCGGCGCGTGGATCGTGGACTGCGCCACGCCCGGCGGCCAGGTCTCCGCCGGCACCTCGCCCGCCGCGCGCTGCACCGTCACCGCGACCGACAAGGACCTGCTCGCGATCGTGACCGGGAAGCTCAACCCGCAGATGGCCTTCATGTCCGGCAAGCTCCGGATCGCCGGCGACATCGGCCTCGCGATGAAGCTCCAGCTCATCCTGGGGTGACAGGTCCGCTCGTGCCACACGAGCGGTGATGGATCAGCTCGACCGGGCTCTTCTCGTCCGCTCGTGCTGAGCCTGTCGAAGCACGAGCGGTGATGGATCAGCTCGACCGGGCTCTTCTCGTCCGCTCGTGCTGAGCCTGTCGAAGCACGAGCGGTGATGGATCAGCTCGAACCGGGCTCTTCTCGTCCGCTCGTGCTGAGCCTGTCGAAGCACGAGCGGTGATGGATCAGCTCGACCGGGCTCTTCTCGTCCGCTCGTGCTGAGCCTGTCGAAGCACGAGCGGTGATGGGAGATGCGCGCAACCGGGCACGGGCCCCGACGGGGTGGCGCCCCCGCTCTCGTTGCGGCTCCGCGCGCTCCCGAGCACAACCAGCGTCCCACGATGCACCGCCTCGTCGCCGCACTCCTGGCCGCCGCGTTCATGGCCCTCTCCTGGGCGCCGCACGTGCACGCGGGGGCGCGTGGCGCGCACGAGTGCCCGCGTGCGTGATGCGCGGCGCAGAGGCCGCGTCGAGCGAGCCCTCCTGGCATGGAGCGGGCTCACGTCGGCCGGGGAGCTCGAGCCGCGCCCCGGCGTGCCGCCACCGCCGAGGCACCTCGCCGGCCTCGTGAAGCGCGCGAAGGAGGAGGCGGTGCAGGCGATCGTCGTCGAGAACTACTACGACGCGCGGTCCGGCGCGACCGTGGCGCGCCACGCCGGCGTGAAGCTCGTGCGGATCCCCGGCGACGTCGGCGGAGAGCGCGGCGCCGGCAGCTATCTCGAGTACGTCGGGCTCCTCGTGGAGCGGATCGCCGGAGGCCTGCGGTGAGCGAGCCGCTCGTCGCGCTGGAGGACGCCGCGATCGGCTACGCCGGCGCGGCGCTCCTCACGGGCGTGCGGCTGTCGGTGGGGGAGGGGGACTTCCTCGCCATCTGGCCGTTCCGCGCCGGCGAGGTGGGTGCGGATGGGGCGCGTCCCGCTCCTCGGACCGCTCCGCCGCCCCGGGCCCGCCGACGACGAGGCCGTCCACAGGGCGATGGCGCGGGTGCGGATCGAGCACCTCTTCGAGCACCCGTACGGCGAGGTCTCCGGCGGCCAGCGCCAGCGCACGCTCATCGCGCGGGCCCTCGCGGCCGCGCCGGAGCTGCTCGTCCTCGACGAGCCGACAAACGGCATGGACCCCGCCGCCGAGCTCGCCACGATGGACCTGCTCCGCGAGCTGCACGCCGCCGGGGACCTCGCGTCGGCGCTGTCCGGCGCCCTCCTCGGCGCGCTGGGCGTGTACGTCGTGTTCCGCGCTCGTGGTGATCGGCGCGAGCCGGCTCGTCCACGCCGCGCACGATCTCGGCGGGATGGTGTTCGGGAACGCCGTCGCCGTCCCCGCGCTCGACCTCGCCGTCATCGGCGCCTTCGCGCTCGTGTCGCTCCTCGTGCACGTCCTGTTCGCGAAGGAGCTCCCGTTCGTGTCGTTCGATCCCGAGACCGCGCGGGCCCTCGGCATGAACGTGCCGCTCTGGGACGGCCTCCTGTTCCTCACGATCGGCCTCGCCATCTCCGCGACCGCGCGGGCGCTCGGCGCGCTCCCCGTCTTCGCGTTCCTCACGCTCCCCGCCGCCGCCGCGCTCCTCGGCCGCGCCCGCTTCCGGACCGCGTTCCCCGTCGCCGCCGCCGGCGGCGGCTACGTGCTCTCGTGGTTCTCCGGCCTCCCCACCGGCGCCACCATGGTCGTGCTGGCCGGGATCGCCGTCCTGCCCGGGGCCCTCGCGCGCTCCCGCGCGTGATGTCGCAGGGCCCCGAGACGGAAAGAGAGCGCCTCAGAAACCCCTTGACCGGAGCAGGGTGCGCCTGTAGAAACCCGCCTCGCTACGACGGTTTTTCAACTGACGCGGGGTGGAGCAGCCAGGTAGCTCGTCGGGCTCATAACCCGAAGGTCGCAGGTTCAAATCCTGCCCCCGCAACCACCTGTAGAGCCCACTCGCCGGCCGTCCTGCACAAGGGCGGCCGGCGATGTCTTTAGGGCCGTCCGCAGCAGCACGGTCCCGTCGCTCTGGGGCGCCAGCACTACGGGCGCCAGCCGGGCCTGGAGCGCCTGCTGGGCCTCCTGCGGCGTCGCGCGGAGCGTGCCCTCCAAGTCCGCCCAGAGCGCCAGCAACTCCGCCGCCGTGGGCGCCCGCGGCGCGGCCGGGGCGGGCTCGGTGGCCGGCTGGTCCGCCAGCTGCGCCCGGAGCGCCGCGAGCTTCGTCTCCTCCTGGCGCAGGGCCGCGTGGAGGAACTCTGACGAGGGCGAGCCGATGAGCGCACGGCCCACGTCCGCGACTCGCCCCTCCTGCCGCCGCACCTCGGCCGCGAGGTCGGGCGCCTTCGCTGTGGCGGCCCCGCCCACCAGCTGGGGCCACAGGCGCTCCGCCGTCGCGAGCAGGCGCTTGACGTACTTCGGGTCGGTCAGCGCCCGGCGGAAGGTCTCGGTGATGGCCGCGATGAGCTTGGCCTCGCTGATGGACTGCGTGTTGGCGCAGATCTCGTCACCCTTGGAGTGGTTCGCGGCGCACTTGAAGCGACGCGACCCGGCCTTGCTCCCGCCCGCGATCGTCATCCGGCTCCGGCAGGCGCCGCAGACGAGCAGGTGAGAGAGGACGCTCGGGTCGAACCCCGGCCGGCTGCGGGGGACCTTGCGGCTCTCCGCGCGCCGCTCGGCCAGCCGTCGCTGGACCCGGTCCCAGAGGTCGGCCGGGACGATGACCAACTCCGGCCGGTCGGTGCGCACCCACGTGCTCGGGTCGTTCTCGCGCGGGCGCCGACGGCGGCGGGCGCCACCCCGGTCCCACCGGAGTTTGTTCCAGGTGACCTCGCCCCGGTACCGGCGGTTGTGTAGAACGGCCCGCACGGTGGCGTGCCCCCACCCGTGCCCCGCCGGCTTCGTGTACGCCTTCTTGTCGTAGGGCGCCGGGATGGCGTCGCGGTTGAGCCCGCGGGCGATGTCGCGCAGCCCGCCGCCGGTCGCGTACTCCTTGAAGATGCGCAGGACGATGGCCGCTTCGTCGGGTTCGACCTCCATCACCGCCCGCGGGTGCATCGGGTCGGGCGGGTTCTCCTCGGGCCGGGTTCGGTATCCGTAGCACCGGCCGCCCGTGTGGAAGCCGGCCAGCGCTCGGCCCTCCAGCCCGCGCCGGGTCTGGGTCCGCACACTCTCGCGCGCCATGTCGTTGACGAGGGCAAGCGCGCCGAACGTGACGCGGGCGGCGGGCGTGTCCGACCCGAGCCCGCTGGTCACGTCGATGACCACGACGCCTTCGCCCGCCAGGTCGTTGAAGATGAGGGACCACGTGTCGCCGAGGTCGCGCGAGAGCCGCGAGAGATCGTCCACCAGCACCGCCCGGAACCGGCAGCGCTTGCCGCTCCGCGCCTCGGCGAGGAGAGCCTGAAGCCCGGCCCGCTCCAGGCTGGCGCCGGACTGCGCCGCATCGTTGAACTCGGCCACGACCCGGTAGCCGCGATCCTCGGCGAACCGACGGCAGCGGCGGGTCTGGTCCTCGATGCTTCGCGCGTCCTGCCGGTCGGTCGAGAATCGGGCGTAGACGGCGGCGGGCTTCTTCTCAGGCGGCTTGTTCACTGTTCGTCTCCTGCTCGGCGAGGTAGCGGCGCAGCACCAGCAACGCCACATCGTCGACCAGCGCGAGGAGGGCCGCTTCGACCTCCTCGGGTGCTGACGGCAGATCGAGTTGAACGACGGGAAGGGGCCCGCGCCCTCCCGGCTTGGCAGCAGCCATAACGGCTCCACGTGAGACTTGAGCGGTTAGGAGCGTCGGCTGCGTGTGGGGTGCTTCGGCTGCGGAGAGACTTCGTGCGAGCAGTTACGCGTACTGCGACCAGACTTCGATGAGCAGGGTCTCCCCCGGGAATCGCCAGGAGCAGACCGCCGGCCAGACGTGCACGGTCAAACCGTGCTCCGTGAGGGGCCTGAGCCATGCCGCCCACTGCGCGCGCCCCTCCTTCTCGTCGAGGGCGTACACGTGCAGCGTCATGCACGCGAGGTCGCCGTGGTCGTTCTCCCAGAACTCGACATACCCGTGGATGCCCGGTGTCCAGAACGGGTGGGCGTGATCGCGCTTGGCGACCTCGCGCTCGTGCTTGTCGTCGATGAGGTCCCAGCGGCACCACCGCCCGCGCGGCGCAGGCGTCACCTCGCTCGTCTCCATCCACGCCCGGCGGAGGGCGGCGTCCAGATCGAGGCGGAACGGGCTGGAGGAGTCGTTGTTCATGGCGGCCTCCTCAGAACTTCTTCTTGGGCGACTTGGGTCCGTTCGCCCTCCGGTGCTCGATCCACTTCTCCCGGTCCGCGGCCTTCTCCGTGGCGAGCGCCGCCCACTCCTCGTGGTTGCGCACGGCCCACAGCCGCAGGACCTCGGTCCCGACCCGCACGCGGTTCTTCGGGAACTGGGCCGCCTTGAGCTCGGTGCCGATCCGCCCCGACTTCACCTTGCCTCGCTCCTCGCGGTCGTACGCCTTGAGCAACTCCTCCGCGGTGAAAAGGTCGCAGTCCTTCGCCAGGCCGGGCGCGCTGCCGGTCTCCTTCAGGTCGAAGATCCACCGCCCGACGTCGCTCTTGGCGTCGCGGAGCATCTCCGTCTTCGCCGCGGTCTCCAGCGCGGGGGCGCGAGGCTGGAAGTCGCCCAGGTCGAGGTGGAGGAGGTGGTGGAACAGTGCCGCCGCGCCCTCGCCCGCCTTCCATTGACGGAGCCGCTCGTAATACGAGAACGGAAGCGGCGAGCCGGTCACCTCGTGGATGAAGTAGCGGCGATCTCCGTCCTCGAGGAAGAACGCGTCCGGGTGGTTGCTGGTGAAGAAGAAGTTCGCGCAGAAGTCGGTCTCGAACTCCGGGAGGAACTTCTCGTTGATCCGGATGCGCTCGTTGGTGATGTATCCCTTCAGCTTGTCCGCGTACGTCCGGTTGTCGCTGCCGGTGATCTCGTCCCCGTGAACGAACTGCCTGTTGAGCAGGGCGCTGTTGAACGAACCCTGGAGTGAGTTCTGGTCGATGAGAACCGCGTTCCCGCCCTCACCGTCTCCGTAGATCAGGCGGAGGCACTCGCCGGTGATGGACTTGCCGACGCCCTTCTTCGCGCTCCAGAGGACTGCCGCGCTGAAGAGCTTCGTGCCCGGGTGCTGGAGCGGGTACGCACACCATCGCTCGAACCACTGGCGCTCCCGCCGCGCGCCCTTGAAGAGGTGATCGAGAAGCTCCGTCCAGAGCTCGACGGGCCCTTCCTTCGGCTCTACACCCCAGCCACGCCAGGTGTTGAAATAGCGCTCCAGCGTGCCCTTCTTCGTCTGCCTCTCGACGATCGTCGGCTGGCCCGGTCGGTAGGCGAGCCGGTGGAACGTGTTCCGGTGAGGCCAGGCAATCCACTCCGGCGCCGTCCTGCACGTCTTGAAGCTGGGTCGTCCCTCGCGTGCCCCGGCCTCCCGCTCGAACGAACGGTGCGCGTAGTGGAGCGAGACGAACTGATCGCGGGAGATCAGCTGCCCCGTCTCCTGCACGACGATGACGCCGGGGTTGCTGATGAGCGCGACCTCCGCGTTCATCTCGTGGAGCGCCAGCGCCTCGGAGGGATGCCCGGCTTCCTCGATGAGGGCGCGCAGCGCGTCTGCCCCTTCGGCGACGATCAGATCGTCGAGACCACGCTTCGCCCCGCTGTCGCCCGGCGTTACGTAGGTGACGCGAACGCGGGCTCCGAGGCCAAGCAGCGCGCGAGCCAGCTGGTTCTGGGCACGCAGCACGTCGGGGTTGTCGGCCAGGTCGCTGTCGTAGACGACGGTGACGTTGCGGTTGGCCCACGTGGCCCCCGCGAGCGTCGGCAGAAGCTCCAACCCGCGCGCGCGGGCCCGCCAGACGTCCACGCCACCGAGCCCCAAGGTCGCGATGCCGTGCGCGCAGGCGGACGCGGCCTTCTTCTCGCCCTCTGTGATGACCACGTCCTCGTGCGGGTCGGCAAGCACCTCGGCCCACGAGCGGTCGAGCAACGGCGGCAGGTAGATCTCGTTCAGCGACCCCCTCGGCTGGTCGTACCGCTGCGGTTTCTCGGCCTGGCCCGCGAACCCCGGCAGCGGCTCCAGGTAGCGGATCCGGAAGAACTTGGTCAGCTTCCCCTTCTCGTCGAAGTAGGGCAGCTTGAGCGCGCCCGCAGCGTGGAACCGGGAGTCGAGCTTCTTGACGTCTTCGGCCGGCACCGGCTCCCAGTGAAGCTTCCGCGCCTGAGCGTCGGTGATGCCGCTCCCCTCCCACGCCTTCTGGGCGAGCATGCGGAGCGTCGGCTTTGATGCGTTCCCCATGGCGTTCACCACCTCGCAGAGCGCCGCCGACTCCCTCGACCGGCGCAGCGGGTTCACCGGCTACGGCAGGATGTCCTCGACCTTCACGCCGAGAACCGGGGCGAGCTTCTCGGCCGTGCGTCGCGTGATGGGGCCGCCCAGCTCGGCGATCGCGAGCGTCGTGATGTTGATGCCGGCCAGCGCCGCCACGTGAAGCCGCGTGCCCCGGCCCTCGCGGTACGCGCGCAGCCTCTCCGCCGCGGGGAACGTCCCCGGCGGAACGCCGGTCAGCTTCTTGCTCGACTTCCGCTTGTCATTCATGGTCACTCCTCTTTGCGGGCCGGTCCACACCAGCCACAACGCAAGCATCCCCGAGGTTGCGCGATCGCGCAGTCAAACCATTTCACCCATAGTCGTGGACCACTTGCGACTCAGGAGTGCGCGGGTCCACGGCCTCGGGCAGAATTGAGCCGTCGAGGTCCCCATCCTCGATCACCACCCCGGGCTCCGGCGCCACTCCCTGCGTCGGAGCCTTCTTCGTCTGGGAGACCGCGCCGAAGTGAGCAGGAGGAACCCCGCTTCGGCGCGGCCAGGTGCGAGGCCATCTAGAACGGGGTGCTCCCGTCCTCGGGCTCGGGCGCGAGGTCGTCCCCCGGCTCGTTGTCGGCCTCGGCCGCCTCGACGTCGAAGATGCGCATCGGGCTGCGCTGACCGACATCCAGGTCCTGGACGTAGGTGATCCGGACCATGCTCCCGATCGATACCTTGGCCATCTTGGCGATGAGGTCCTGGGTCAGGACCACCGCCTTGATGTCACCGCCCTCATCCCGGATGTCCGCGACGATCTCGCGCCCGAAGCGGCCTTCGCGCTCGCGCCGCTTCACGTACGTGCCGACAACCTTCTGCCCGAAGCCCGTGAACCGCACGCTGGGGACGTAGGGCTCGCCCTCGACCTTGTTGAAGCGCGGACCCATCACTGCACCTCCTGCCGGAGAGCGGCGAGCTTCGCCGCCTCGGCCCGGGCCTGCGCCATCGCCTGCTCCGCCCGGCGGACCTGCCCTTCCAGCTGGGCCTGGGCGTACGCGCGCAGCAGCGCCGGCCGCGATCCCCCGAGCCCCTGGGCGTCGCGGGCGAACGGCGCGAGCGCCGCCAGGGGCGACTCCCCGGAGACCAGACCGCAGTTCTCGGCGTGGCCCTGCCACTCGCGCCGCCCGCAGCACGGGCAGATGCCGTCCGCCCCGACCCACCCCTCGAAGCTGCGGAGGCACATCGGGCAGGTGACGTCACCGAGGTTGATGGCACCGATCGTGTCGAGGCCGCAGGCGCTGCTCTCCTCCCACAGCCGGTGAACGAGGTGGAGCCCCGGCTTGGGCCGGCGCTGAGCCACCCGGCTCTCCGGCAGCGTCGCCGCGATGGCACCCAGGTCGACGTCGGGTGCCCGAAGCGTCGCGGAGAGCGACTCCGCCTCGGCACTGCCCTTCGCCGGGAGGCTCGGGCCGCGGGTGGCGCGAGCCTGCGCCGCCGTGAGCTCGCCCCGCATCACCAGGTGCGCCCGGTAGATGCCCGGGTACGTGATGTGCTCCGGCGGGATGTCGAACTGATCGATGAGGGCCTTGTAGACGGCGAGGTTCGTTTCCCCCGCCTTGATCTTGGCGTACGCCAACTGCGCGCGTGACGCCTCGCTGAAGATGCTGGGGCTGGTCTGACCTTCCATGCTGGGACTCCCTGGCTCGCGGGTTGAACTGATGTGCGAGGCAGGGCGAACCTAAGGCCAGAGCCGAGCGTGACTAGCGGAGAAGGGCTGACAGGGCTGTCATGACAGGCCAGTCAGAGAAGGTCGAAGCGATCGGTGTACCGACTCCAGGTCTGGGCCAGGGTGTTGGTCGACGTCGATGCCAGCTTCGCCGCCTCTCCCGCGCTCAGAACATCCTTCCACTTACGCCCAGTGGGCCAGGCGTCCACCGCAGCCCGAAAGGTCATCGCGTCGACTTGATGCGGGGGCCACCTCGCCTCGAACCACTTCGCAGCCTCTCGCAGTGCCTCATCCGCAACGCGACCTTCACGAATTGTGCGGCTGGCGTACTCGACCGCGCGAGCGAAGTCGAACCAGGAAAGCGATGTACCGAGCGGCTTCTTGTCGAGGATCTCCATCCCCGCCTTGACTGCGGCGACCACAGCGCTCGATGGCTTCGGGTCATCGACGAGAACCCACGCCACGTCGGCGAAGTACTCTGCCAGCACGAGCGCGTCCTGTGCCGTTGACCTCGCCTTCTCATCCGTCGGCAGTGAAGCGCGATCAGGGACCTCGATGGTGGCCATGCTTCGGGTCTACCGCAGGGGCGCGAAGTGGGCCAGCGCGAGGAGCTCCGCTCTCCGGCGCGGTCTGCTTGTCGATGAAGCACTCGGCGTTCAGGTCTCCGGCTAGGAGCCGTCTCGGCGCGTGTGCCGGGTGTGCCGACCACCCCGGCGGGGCGTCGGCACGGGATTTCGCCATTGGTGACTATGACTTCTATCTTTCTGTGCCGGGTGTGCCGAGTGTGCCGGGGTTTTGGGGAGGGAGGAGGGGGGAGCGATGGCGATGCCGGGCCCCGGGGTGGCCTCCGCCAGGCCGGCACACCCGGCACACGAGCGCAACGCCGAGCAATTGCTGCCGTATTCCTGTGCCGACGCCCCGGCACGGTGACGGCACAGCCGGCACACCCGGCACCCGCCCTTCTCGCAGCAGCACGAGAGGGCCCCAGCGAGTTCCGGCGGGCGCGTCGCTTGGCCCGCCGCGCTCGTCAGTCCGCCCGCGCCAACTCCAGGTCGTCGCCGTTGAGTGTCGCCAGCGCGAGCGTGCCGCCATCGGCATCCGTGAACTCGACCTCGTAAGCGCGCCGCGGCGTCTCGTGCACGAGGACGATGGTGCCCACCATCCCGGCGGTCACGCCCTGCTCCGGCACATCCCGTCGCGCGCGAACCACGTGAAGCATGTCGAACATGAACGGACACTACCTCATGAACCCCGGGGCGGCTTCATTTCTCAACGCAAGCGCCGAGCACCCGTGCGCCGGCGAACAATTCGTGGAACCAATATCAGGATCCTGATAACGAGCAATTGCAAGCGCGAGTAACCCGCGTTCTCCCGATTCCGCCGCTCGTTCCCTCGCCGGCACCCCGCCGCCTTCCGCGAGATGAGTGCGCCTCCCCCGTTCGTCGTCGATGATTTCGCCATGAGCGACGACGCCCCGATCCGCGTGAGCGACACCGTCCCGCCGCCCGACCTCCCTGCCGACGTGCAGAACGTCTGGCGCCGCCTCGCCCCGCTCGTGGACCGCAGCGGCGTCGTGGTTCTCCCGCGTCACATCCCGTTCGCCTACCGAGCGATGTGCGAGCTCGTGGCGCTCTACCGGATGTTCCGCGTGACGCTCACCGACGAGATCCCATGGTTCAAGGTGTTCGGCATCACCGCCCGCCAGGTCGCACGGGTCGTCTGAGGAGAGAACGCCATGCGTGGTCGCCCCCGTCTCCCCGCCCGCGTGAAGGAACTCCGAGGCACGCTCCATCCCGAGCGCGAGCCGAAGAACCCCGCGCGCTCCGCAGGCTCCCGTGTCCCGGCACCGCCCCGCGGGATGAGCGAGGGCATGCGGCGCGTGTGGCTGGAGCTCGCGCAGCAGGTCGACGCTCTCGGGGTCTACACCGCCTCCGATTTCACCTCGTTCCGGCTCATGGTCCGGAGCGTCTGCGAGGCGGACAACATCCCCGACGATGCTCCGCACAGCGCGCGGGTCCGCTACATCGCCGCTGCCTCCGCCGCGCTCCAGAAGTTCGGCCTCGACCCGGCGTCGCGCTCTCGCGTCGAGTCGATGAAGCCTGCGGAGGGCGCCGCCGATCCTGACGACGAGTTCGCGCAGGGGCTGCGGGTCGTCCGGTAGCTCCCGCCCGACGCACGCACTAAGAGTGCGGTTCAAGCCACTTCCGGGAAATGCTTGCCTCAGCGGTGAGCACGGAGGTGGTCGCGGTGCAGTCCAGGGTTCAATTGACAGCACGAGAAGCACGTGAGGGTTCGCCTCCTCCCCTCCCGTGGTTGGGCTGGCCTCGTGCTGACCGGCCTGGACGCATCGGCTCCTCCCCGTTCTCGCTGCGTCCAGGGGAGTCCGGTCTCGGGTCGCGGGCTCGGGACCGGGCTCGGGACCGGGCTCCCCGATTCCACATGTACGGGGACCGACCATGACACTCGACCAGGCACGCGCGGCAGTGACGAAGGCAGAAGCGGACGACGGGGCGGCGGAGCAAGCGCTCAAGGAAGCGCAGCGGTCAGAGGCGACTCTCCGCGAGAAGATCGCGGAGGCCGCATGGACGAACGCGAGCGGCGAGGAGCTCGACAAGCTCCGGATGGAGCTCGCCACCGCCGAGGCGCGGACGCGGTTCGCGCAGCTGGACGTGCGTCGCGCGCAGGAAGCCGTCGAGCGCGCCAAGGTCGCTCTCGGACACGTCACGACCTACAAGAAGTTCTTCGGCTCGGTCGTCGAGCAGGCCCAGCGCATCGCGACCCTCGACAACGAGATCGCGGTCATCGCGGCCGAGGCCCGGCAGCGCATCCTCGCGAAGCTGGAGCAGCGTCAGGTCGCGATCACCGCCGCCCACGAGGCCCTCGGCCACATCCCCGGCAACGTCCGGAGCGCGGTGAACGACGGGTTCACGCCGGTCGCGCCGCGCATCTGGACGCCGACCCTCGACGCGCTCGCCAGCGTCTCCCCGCAGAACCACTCGGCGGAGGCCCACTGATGGCCAAGCGAACGAAGTCGCGGCTGATGCGCGAGGCCGAGACGCTCATCCTGGGCGACCCCAACCTCAGCCCCACGGACGCCTTCGCCGCAGCCGTGTCGGCCGAGGCTACCCGGCAGCGCGCGCTCAGGGACGCGGGCGAGCGGGCGGCTCAGCAAGGGCGCAGGGCGGCCGTCCGGCTCGCGCCCTCGGCATCCATCGCATCTCCACCCACGACGGTTCGGCCGGGCCCTGCTCGTGCCGCCCAGGAGCACCCCACCATGAAGAAGCGCACCGTCTCGTTCGCCTCGTTCCTCCGCAACGTCCGCAACGCCGTCACCGGCAAGGCCCCCACCGACCCGCAGATCCTCGCCGCCGCTCCGACCAACGTGAACCGGGAGGGAGTGGGCAGCGACGGCGGCTACCTCGTGCCGCCGGACGCGCGGACCGCGGTCGCCGATTCCGTCCTCGGCGAGCTCTCGCTGCTCGGGCTCACCGACCTGAACCGCACGGACCGGAACGGTAACCGCTGCACCAACCCCGGCTAGCGGCGCCGGACCGCCCGCAGCACACTCGCCAGCATGTCAAGCCGGGAGAAGTGGGCGATGCGAGTGGCGGAGTGGAGGGCGAGCGGGCTCACGTCCCGCGAGTTCTGTGAGGGCAAGGACTTCACCGCGGGTGGTCTGCGCCACTGGGCACACCAGCTGAAGCGCG
>JAEYOU010000374.1 GCA_023411405.1 Pseudomonadota bacterium
CGGGGCTTCTCCGTCTCCGCCACCTTCCAGCCCTGGCCACCGGAGGGCGCACTCCGGGAATCGATCACGTCAGGCTGGGGGCGGGGCGTGACGAGCGGGCGGTGGGGGAGCGTGGGAGACAACACTCGGCCGGCGTGATTCCAGAGGTTCCTGAACAGGCCCGTCGAGAACTCGCGCTTCGTCGGCCCGGGCGACCCGATCGCAAGGCAGTCGTCCTCGCGGTCCAGCAGAGTCGCAGGATCCCGGTGGACCTCCACGTACTCGGCTCCGTCGTTGACGCTCCGTGCCCAGTCCACGCTTCCGTGTAGCTTTAGAACGGAGAGCCCGTCCACCGGAGAAGTGTCGTGCGGGCGGACCACCTCCAGCCGGGGAGACAGTATCTCCAACGTTCGGTCGTAATTGAAAGTGATCACCGTGTGGTCTAGGGGGAGCCCCGACGCCCACCTCCGATATGGCTCCCACTGCTCGGTCTTCTCTTTGCCGACGTCGAGGAGGAACGCCGAGCACTGTGCGGCGACCTGCCTCCGCGCCATGCAGGACAACTGCTTCAGCCCCCTTGGGCCCACATCGACTACACCAGCAGCGAGCCGCTGCAGGTACTCGCCCCAGGTGGACGTGGGGTCTCGAGCGCCCAGGTCTAGCCGGTCTAGGAACATCTCGGCGTCCGTCCAGAGCTTGCCGAGGCGATTCCGATAGAGCGAGAAAGTATGGCGTGCCAGCGTGCTATGAAGGTGGGGGAAGGTCTCTTTAGGGAACGAGTAGCTTACGACCGTGGCGAGCCCTTCCGAGAACAGGTCGTCTAGAAGGGGTGCGCCGAGTGGTCTGCTGAAGCCCGCTCCGAGGACCCAGACGGTCTTGGCCATGGCGTCGGAGCGTAGCAGAGGCCCCTGACTCTCGGTCGCTGTCCACCTTCTTGTGGGGAACGCATCACCTGGAGCATCGGATCGGGATCGACGGGTTCCTCCTCCGCCTCCAGCTGTCTCCGGCGTGGACCTCGGAGATCTCGGCGTCCCGCATCTTCTCCATCTCGGCGGCGCACCAATCGTTGAGCTCCTGATAGCCGCCTCGCGCGTGATGTCCATGCGGCCCGTGTCCATGCTCCTCTACATTTGCTTCAACACGTCCGAAACCTGGTGTCCGAGCGGGCCGACAGCGAAGCGCCACGCAGGCTGGACGCGTATGCTGCTCAGGTGTTGATGGTGCCTCGGTAGGGCGTTTCGGGCTTCACGACCAGCACGTCTTGCGAGAGCAGCTGCACGTCATCGGACCAGCCTGACCACAGCAGAGCTAGTCCGGCGAGAGACAAGGGAGACGTCCCGGGAGGAACCCGCACCGGATTGCCGGCGGCCCTGCCAGCGACGAGGCATCGGTCGAAGGCGGTCGCCGCGGTTGCTGCGTCTCGGACGTGGTCGGTCCCGTCATCAGTCTTGGGGCTGTGCGCTCCCTTGCTAACGAACGCCTCCCAGAAGAGGACGACGGATGGCCAGGGTGACCGCTCTACGTTCTTGAGCGCCATGACTCTCTGTCCTAGACTCCGGTAGGGGGGGACCGGATGGGGCACATCCGACTGGGCCAGCTCCCACGAACACGGCGGTGGCGCGATGTAATCGACCTGCTCGCCGGGGGAGGGTCTCCGGAGGCGGTGGCAGGTGCCATCGCTGACGCCGCCGATGATCGCCTCAGCGAAGTTGTGATGGACCGGGCTAAGTGATCGCCCGTGGTTCGGCCAAGCTGATCGCTGCTGGTTCGGCCAAAGTGATCGCCGCCGGTTCGCCCAAGCTGATCGCGGGCGCCGCCGGGCTGGCGAAGCTGGTTCGGCCAAACTGATCGCGCCGCGGTTCGGCGAGCCGATCACCTGAACGAACGTGGAGTGTCACCGCCGGCGAAGCCGCCTGGCGGCAGGGCCGTCGTGCACCCTCGCGCCTCATCTCGCGAGGGAGGCACACGTGCAGAGGAGGATCGACATGGACAGGCTGCAGGAGCTGGTGCGGCTGCACCGGATGGGCAGCGGCGGCCGAGAGGTGGCGCGGCTGCTCGGGATGAGCCCCAACACCGAGCGCGCGTACCGGCTCGCGCTCGATGCGGCGGGGCTGCTGGCCGGCCCGATCGCGGACCTGCCGACGCTCGAGCGCCTCAAGGCCGCGGTCGAGGAGCGGCTCCCGCGGAAGGCGCCACCGCAGCAGACGTCGTCGCTCGAGGCGTGGCTCGCCCGGATCGAGGAGCTCTGGAAGCAAGGACTCGGGCCGCGCGCGATCTACGACCGGCTGCGCCTCGAGGACGAGCAGTTCCGCGAGACTCGCGCGACGCTCTCGGCGGTGAAGCGGGTCTGCGTCCGGCTCAAGCGCGCCCGTGGCGTGCGGCCCGAGGATGTCGCGATCCCCGTCGAGACGCCGCCCGGGCTGGTCGCCCAGGTCGACTTCGGCTACGTCGGTCGGCTCTACGACCCGCGCGCCGGCGTGATGCGCAAGGCGTGGGTGTTCGTGATGGTGCTCGGGTACAGCCGGCACATGTTCGCGCAGATCGTCTTCGACCAGACGACCGAGACCTGGCTGCGCCTCCACGTCGAGGCGTTCGAGGAGCTGGGCGGCGTGGTCGAGGTGATCGTACCGGACAACCTCAAGGCCGCGGTGATCCGCGCCGCGTTCGCCATCGACGGGCCCACGGCGCTGAACCGCAGCTACCGGGAGCTCGCGCGCCACTACGGCTTCAAGGTGGACCCGACGCCGGTCTTCGACCCGGAGAAGAAGGGCAAGGTCGAGTCCGGTGTGAAGTACGTGAAGCGCAACTTCTTCCGCGGCCGCTCCGGGGCGGACGTCACGGGCGTCGCGCCGGAGCTGCATCGGTGGGTGCACGAGATCGCCGGCACGCGCGAGCACGGGACGACGCACCGCCGGCCGCTCGAGATGTTCCTCGAGCTCGAGCAGGCGGTGCTCAAGGCTTTGCCTGCCCGCCGTTTCGAGCCGGTCATCTGGAAGGAGGCGACCGTCCACCGCGACAGCCACGTCATCTTCGACAAGCGGCTCTACTCGGTGCCGTGGCGCCTCATCGAGAAGACCGTCTGGATCCGCGCCACCGCCAGCACGATCGCGATCTTCTTCGACGATGCCCGGGTTGCGACTCACGACCGCCGCGGTCACGGCCATCGCTCCACCCGCGACGAGCATCTCCCCGAGCACCGGGCCGACCTGCGCCACCGGAGTCGCAGCTACTGGGAAGAGCGCGCCGATCGCATCGGGCCGAGCGCCGGCGGGTTCGTGCGCGAGGTGTTCGACTCCGACGACGTGCTCTACATGCTCCGGCAGGTGCAGGCGATCGTCATGCACCTGGAGCGGTTCCCGCGCGAGCGCGCGGAGGCGGCCTGCCGCCGCGCGAGTCACTTCGGCACCTTCAGCTACCAGGGCGTGAAGAACATCCTCGTGCGCGCCCTCGACCTCGAGCCGCTGCCGGCGGGCGCGGCTCTCCCCGGCTCTCCTCAGGAGAGCTTCCGCTACGCACGGAGCGCCGCCGAGCTCCTCCAGTCCAAGGAGAAGCACCATGAGTCCCACTGACGACCTCGTCCCCATGCTGAAGAAGCTGCGCCTCTCCGGCGTGCTCCAGTCGCTCGAGCTCCGCACGAAGCAGGCGGTCGACGACAACCTCGCGCTGAGCGAGTTCCTCTATCGCCTCCTCGCGGACGAGGTGGAGCGGCGCGAGGCGAAGCAGCTCATGCAGCGCATCCGCCGCGCGAACTTCGAGTACGCGAAGACCATCGAGGACTTCGACTTCACCTTCAACCCGTCCGTCCCGAAGGCGAAGGTCCTCGAGCTCGCCACCTGCGCCTTCGTCGAACGCCACGACAACGTGCTCGTGGTCGGCCCGACGGGCGTCGGGAAGAGCCACCTCGCCCAGGCGCTCGGCCACCGCGCCTGCCGCGCCGGCTTCACCGTCGCGTACGTCGGCGCTCACGAACTCCTTGTGCAGCTCCGCGCCGCGCGCGGCGACGGGAGCTACGAGAAGCGGCTGCTCCGCTTCACCACGCCCGACGTGCTCGTGGTCGACGACCTCGGTCTGCGCGGCCTCGCCCAGGACGAGCCCGCCGACCTATACGAGATCGTCCGGCGCCGCTACGAGCGCGGCTCGACGATCATCACCTCGAACCGAGCCATCGAGGAGTGGCCGCCGATGTTCGGCAACCCGCTCCTCGCCTCCGCTGCGATGGACCGCCTCCTCCACCACGCGCACGTCCTCGTGATCGAGGGCGACTCGTACCGCAACCCGCCGCCGACCCGGAAGCGCAAGGCCCAGCCCGCCGCCGAGGTCGCCGGCTGACGCGTGACCCGATCAGCTTGGCCGAACCAGCCCGCTCACGCCGCTCACGTCGAACTCGCCCACGCCGATGACGCCGAGGTCGCGATCAGTTTCGCCGAACCAGGCGCGATCAGTGAGGGCGAGCCTTGACAGCGAAGTCGGCTCGGACCCAGGACTCGGGTATCTCTACTGGCTGCTGACCCGTCTCGCTTGGCACTCGAGGGCGGATGAGTGTAACCGCTGCACCAACCCCGGCTAGCGGCGCCGGACCGGCCGAAGCACACTCGCCGGCATGTCGAGCCGGGAGAAGTGGGCGATGCGAGTGGCGGAGTGGAGGGCGAGCGGGCTCACGTCCCGCGAGTTCTGTGAGGGCAAGGACTTCACCGCGGGTGGTCTGCGCCACTGGGCACACCAGCTGAAGCGCG
>JAEYOU010000396.1 GCA_023411405.1 Pseudomonadota bacterium
GGCCCCCTCCTGCCGACGCAAGTTCCTCGCGTCGAACGGGGGCTGCGCCTGGCTGCGCCCCCGTCACGCCTGCGCCTGCCCCTCCTCCGGCGGCCGGATGCGCACTCTCCGCACCACGCGCGCGGACGCCTCCAGCACCTCGACGACCGTGCCGTCGGGGAGGCGGAGCCGCGTGCCGCGCTCGGGCACGGCGCCCGCGAGGCTCACGCACAGGCCGGACACGGTGGTGTAGTCCTCGCCCTCGGGGAGGCCGAGGCCGAGGGCCCGGTTGGCGTCGCGCACCGTGACGTCGCCGCGGACGATCGCCGTGCCCGACGCTTCGGTGCGGATCGCGTCGAGCGGCTCCTCGGCCTCGCCGAGGATGTCGCCGACGAGCTCCTCCACCAGATCCTCGAGCGTGAGCATGCCCGAGACGCCCCCGTGCTCGTCCACCACCACCGCGAGCTGCTGGCGGTCGCGCTGCAAGTCGCGCAGCACCTGCACCGCGCGGGCGGTCTCGGGGACGAAGCGGACCGGGCGGAGGAGGTCGGACAACACGAGCAGGTGCCGGTCCCACGCCATCGCCGCGAGGTCCTTCGCCATGACGTAGCCGACGATCTCGTCGAGCGTGCCCGCGTGGACGGGCATGCGCGAGCGCCCCTCCTCGAGCAGCAAGCGCTTCAGGTCCTCCTGCGAGGCCTCGAGCGGCAGCGCGACGATCCGGTTCCGGGGCACCATCACGTCCGCGGCGGTGAGATCGCGGAAGGCGAGCGCGCGCGAGGCGATCTCGGCGGTGGGCGGGTCGATCGAGCCCGACTTGCCCGCCTCCTCGACGAGCTGCTCGAGCTCCTCGGCAGAGAGCCGGGTCTCGGTGAACGTGGTCCGGTCGCCGAACGGGCGGAGCACGAGGTTGGAGCTGCTGGTGAGGAGCCAGATGAGCGGCTGCGCGAGCCGCGCCGCCAGCAGCAATGGGGGCGCGACGAGGAGCGCGTACCTCTCGGCGCCGCGCAGAGCGAGGGACTTCGGCACCAGCTCGCCGAGCACGAGCGAGAGGTAGGAGACCAGGGCCACGACCAGGGTGAAGGCGATGCTGTCCGCCCACGGCGCGAGGCCGGGGAGCGCCGCGAGGAGGGGCGCCAGCCGCTCGGCGAGCTCGGCGCCGCCGAACGCGGCGGCCGTCGCCCCGACGACCGTGATCCCGACCTGGACGGTGGCGAGGAACCGCTCCGGGAGCGCGCGCAGCTCGAGGAGCGCGTGGGCGCCGCGGCGCTTCTCGTCCACGAGCTGGTCGATGCGGCTCCTGCGCAGCGAGATGACGGCGATCTCGGCGCCGGCGAACACCCCGTTCGCCAGGACGAGGGCGAGGATGACGAAGAGCTCGAGAAGTAGGTCTGGCATGCGCTCCCCTGGGGTGAGCCTGCGTCCGCCCGCGCGCCGGGGCCCGCCGCCGGCCGAATCGTTCACCTCGAACCCGCCCGGAGACTCCCACCGTAGCCCTCCGAGGTCTACCTCACACCCGGCGCGGAGGCTGCGCCCCCTGCCTGGGGATCATCATGCCACTCGAGCCGACCGGGACGCCGGCGGAGCTGGATCTCGCGGACCCCTCGAGCCCGGCGGGCCGTCTCCGCGGGCTGCTCCCCTGGGCCCTGCTCGCGCCCTCGCGGCACAACACGCAGCCGTGGCTGTTCGAGATCGAGGGCGGCGAGCTGCGCCTGTACGCGGACGCGTCGCGGGCGCTGCCGGCGACCGATCCGGACGGCCGCGAGCTGCTCATGTCCTGCGGCGCGACGCTCGCCAACCTGGTGGTCGCCGCCGGGCACTTCGGATGGGCGACGTCGGTGGAGATCCCCTCCGGCCATCGCCGCGACGGGCTCGTGGCGCGCGTCCAGCTGGAGGAGCGGCGCTCGATCCGGCCGGACGTCGAGGAGCTGTTCCAGGCCATCCCGAGGCGGCGGACGAACCGCCTGCCGCTCGATGGGCGGGAGCCCCCGGAGGGCCTCGTCGCCCAGCTCGTCCGCGAGGCGCGGCGGGAGGGCGTGGCGGTCCGGCCGGTGGAGGACCACCAGCGCGCGCTCGTCGCCGAGCTCGTGAGCGAGGGCGACCGCATCCAGTGGTCGAGCCCGCGCTGGCGGGCGGAGCTCGCCGCGTGGACGCACAGCAGCGCGAGCGGCCGAAAGGACGGGATGCCGGCGGCCGCGCAGGGGCTCTCGGATCTCGCCGCGCTGCTCCAGCCCCTCCTGTTCCGCTTCCGCAATCCAGCGCGGGTCGAGGCGGAGCGCGATCGCCGCCGCGCGCGCACGACGCGGGCACTGCTCGTCCTCTCGACGCGTCGCGACACCAAGCAGGAGTGGGTCGCCGCCGGCGAGGCGCTCCAGCGCGTGCTGCTCCGCGCCACCGCCGCGGGCCTCACCGCCTCGTACCTGAACCAGGCGATCGAGGTGCCGGAGCTGCGCGCGCGGCTGCGGGACGCGATCGGGGAGGCCGGTCTTCCCCAGATCATGATCCGCCTCGGGTACGGGCTCGAGGCGCCCCCCACCCCGCGCAGGGAGCTCGAGGAGGTGCTCCGCAGGTATCAGCCCCGGGCACGGCGCACGCAGTCCCTGGCCCTGCGGGGGCGCCAGGACCTCCACCCGCTCCTCCTCGGGGACCGGGAGGTACACGCGCCCGGTCCGGGCTGACGCCTGAGCCTGCCGGGCTATCGCGCGAGGATCCGCGCACGGTAGGATGCGATCTCCCGTCGGTCCGGACCCGGGAGGACGCCCATGGAGTGGCCGAAGCAGCGCCGGTTCACCCGGATCCCGTTCCACGTCCCGTCCTCCCTCGAGGTGAACGGCGCGCGGCTCCCCTGCTCGCTCGTGAACGTCTCCCTCAAGGGCGCGCTCGTCGAGCTCTCGTCCGGCCTCGCCCCTATCCAGGGGAGCACGTGCGCGGTGACGATCGATCTCGACCCCGCCGGCGGCGCGCGGATCCGCATGGAAGGCGAGGTCGTCCACCAGCGCGGGAACCAGATCGGCGTCCGCTGCGACGAGCTCGACCTCGAGTCCGTGCAGCACCTCCGCCGGATCCTCGAGGTCAACGTCGGGGACGAGTCCGTCGTGCTCCGCGAGCTCGGCGAGCTCGTGGCCGAGCGGGAGTGGGAAGACGCGGA
This sequence comes from Pseudomonadota bacterium, assembly GCA_023411405.1. Taxonomy (GTDB): domain Bacteria; phylum Myxococcota; class Myxococcia; order Myxococcales; family Anaeromyxobacteraceae; genus Anaeromyxobacter. The sequence goes on from JAEYOU010000396.1 coordinate 3,128, forward strand.
GGAGAAGCGGTGACGAGGGGCCCGGGTGCACCTGGGAGTACAGCCGGGTGTGGGACCGGGAGCGGGTTCGGAGGCGGGCGCGGGGACGGGGACGGCTCCGGAAGCCGGGTCACGGGGCGGCGGCGAGCGTCAACCTGAAAAGCCGGACGATCTCGGCTGCGCGCGCCTCGTGCAGCGGGTCCTCGCGGTCCCGCGCCCGCGGGTGCACGGGGCGGGTCTCCAGCACGTCCGTGACGCGCAGGCCGGCCGCGCCGGCGAGCGCCTCGAGGTGCCCCGCGGGCCGGAGCCCGAGCCGCTCGGCGAGATCCGAGATCACGATCCACGCCTCGCCGCCGGGCCGGAGCGCCGCGGGGAGGCCGCCGGCCAGGCGCGCGAGGAAGGCGCCGCCGGGATCGTAGACCGCGCGGTCGAGGGGACCGTAGGCGGCGGCGGGCAGCCACGGCGGGTTGCAGACGACGAGGTCGGCGGCCTCGCCCGGGAAGAGATCGGCGGCGCGGACCTCGACCGCCGCCTCGAGGTCGAGGCG
>JAEYOU010000429.1 GCA_023411405.1 Pseudomonadota bacterium
CGCCTCGACCGCCTCGGCCCGCGCGCGCTCCGCCGTGGTCCGCGCCGCGGCGAGCTCCGACTCGAGCTGCGAGACGCGGCACTCGAAGAAGACGATCTTCTCCAGCGCGCTCCGGAGGATGCCCTCCGGAGCGACCGCGACCGCCGCCTCACCGACGCCCAACGTCCCGTCGCCCATTCACCCGCCGTCGCCCTGTGCCGCTCCCGCCCGCCCTCCCCAGACGCAGGGTCGAGGCAGGAGCCGCCCGAACCGCCCTGGCAAGGATCCCGCTCTGATCCCGGGATCTTGCGCCGATACCGCAGCATACGGTGCCGGGATCCGCCTGGCAAATGTTTGACAACCGCGGGTCCGGCGCGTGGGTCCGGCGCGTGGACGACGCGAGCGGCCCCGAAGGGAGGGGCGGCCCGCGCCCAGCGCGTTCCCCCGGAGGCCGGCGCGCCGTGCCCGGCCAGAGGAGCGCTTCGCCGACCGGGATCGCGGGGGGAGGGGCGTGCGGGTATAGTCCCGCCGACCCCGCAAGGAGCCGAACGATGCCCGTACTCCGCGAGCAGTTCATCGAGTTCCTCGTCCGTGCGCAGGCGCTCCGCTTCGGCGAGTTCACGACGAAGAGCGGGCGGAGCACGCCCTACTTCATCGACACGGCGGCGTGCTCCACGGGCGGACAGCTCGCGACGCTCGGCTCGGCCTACGCGTCCCTCATCGCCGAGCAGTTCCGCGGCCGGTTCGACGTGCTCTTCGGCCCCGCCTACAAGGGGATTCCGCTCGTGGTCGCGGCGGCGACCCAGCTCCACCTGGAGCACGGGATCGCCTGCTCGATCTGCTTCAACCGGAAGGAGGAGAAGGATCACGGCGAAGGGGGCCGCCTGGTCGGCCACAGGCCGAAGCCGGGAGATCGCGTGCTCGTCGTCGAGGACGTGACCACGGCCGGGACCTCGCTGCGTGAGAACATCCCGCTCCTGCGGCAAACGCCGGGGGTCGAGGTGGTCGGGCTGGTGGTCGCGGTGGATCGGATGGAGCGCGGGACGGGGAGCACGTCGGCCTTCGTCGAGCTGCAGGAGACCTTCGGGATCCGCGCCCGCTCGATCGTCACGATCCGCGACGTCCTCGATCACCTGCACGGGCGCGCCATCGACGGCAGGGTGGTCCTGGACGACGCCGCGCGCGCGCGCGCCGAGCGTTACCTGGCCGAGCACGGCTGCAGCTGACGACGCCCTCCGACGGGCTCGAAGCTCACCGCCCGTCCTCCCCCCTCCGCGCCACCCACTCCCGCCGCAGGAGCCCCATCGAGACCACGTCCACGTGCTCGCCCCCGCGCACCGCGGCCTCCCGGAGCACGCCCTCGCGCTGGAAGCCGATCCGCGCGTACGCGCGGAGGGCGCGCTCGTTGTCGGCGAACACGTGGAGCCAGATCCGGTTGAGCTTGAGCACGTCGAAGCCGTGCGCGCAGAGGAGCCGGGTCACCTCGGTGCCGTACCCCTTCCCCCACTCGCCGGCCGGGCCCAGGAACAGCCCGAGCTCCGCCTGGCGCGCGGAGTCGGTGAGCTGGTGGAGGCCGCCCACGCCCAGGAGGCGGCCGTCCTCCCGCGCGGTGATGCCGAGCACGAGCTGGTCGGTCGTGTGAGGGAGCGCGGCGATGAACTCGCGCTCCGCGGCGAGGGTCACGGGCGCGCGGAGCCGGAGGTTCCGCGTCACCGCGGGGTCCGAGAGCAGCGCGACGAGCCGGGGCGCGTCCGAGACCACGAGCGGCCGCATCCGCACCTTCTCGCCGAGGAGCGTCGGGAGCATGTCCTCACCCGCGCTTCACGCGCGCCGCCCGCACGCGCGTCACCCGCCGTGGATCGGCGTCCGCCACGGTGAACACCCAGTCGCCCCAGAAGAAGCGATCCCCGCGGGCCGGGATCGCGCCGGCGAGCGAGTTGATGAACCCGCTCACGGTCTCGAACCCCTCGTCCTCCGGCACCGCCGCGCCGGTCACGCGGTTGAGCTCCGCGATCGGCGCCGCCCCCTGCGCGGTGAACGTCCCGTCCGCGTGCCCCTCGACGAGGCCGCCCTCGTCCTCGTCGTCCTCGAACTCGTCCTGGATCTCGCCGACGATCTGCTCCAGCACGTCCTCGATGGTGCAGAGCCCCATCACCCCGCCGAACTCGTCCACCACGAAGGCCATGTGCAGCTTGCGCCGCTGCATCTCGCGCAGGAGCTGCTCGATCCGCTTCGACCACGGCACGAAGTGCGCGGGCCGGAGCAGGTCCGAGAGCACGATCAGCTCCGGGTGGACGAGGAGCGGCACCAGGTCGCGCGCGTGCAGCACGCCGACGATGTGGTCGAGGTCGTCCCGGTACACCGGCATGCGCGAGTGCCCCTCCTCGGCCAGGAGGCGGATGATCTCGGGCACGGGCGTGCCGATCTCGACGCCGACCACCTCGGTCCGGGGCACCATCACGTCGCGGGCCACCTTCTCGCGGAACTCGAAGACGCGGTGGATGAGCTCGCTCGTCCCGCCCCCGCCCCCGTGCGCCCGCGCGTACTCCTCGAGCGCGCGCTCCATCTCGTCGAGCGGCGGCCGGGGCAGGGCGAAGCGGCCACGGCCCAGGGTCATCACCGCGACGAGGGCCCGCACCGGGCGGAGGACGCGGCTCAGGGCGCGGAACGGGCGCGCGAGCGCGAGCGCCACCCCCTCGCCGTGCGCGGCCCCCAGGCTCCTGCCG
>JAEYOU010000434.1 GCA_023411405.1 Pseudomonadota bacterium
CTCGCCGGCTGGGCCGCGGCCCTGATCGTCCTCGTCGTCCCTGTGCTGGGCATCGGCGCGTTCGAGGGGGTCTACAACCACGTCCTCAAGGTCGCGCTCTTCCTCGGCGGTGCGCCGATCGAGCTGCTCCGCGCGCGCTTCCCGCCGCCCGCCTACGTGCTCCCGGACGACGTCTTCTTCGAGCTCACCGGCGTGCTCCAGGTCGTCCCGGCCGCGCTGGCGGCGGCGACCTGGCCGCGGTTCCTGCGCAGCCTGCGCCGGCAGCGCCGCTCCTCGCCGGGGGCCGCGCAAGCCGCGCTGCGCGGATCCGGATGATCCCGGCGGCGCAGCGCGGCGGGACCCGGCGCAGCCGGGTCTAGCCGCGCTCCGGGAGCAGCGCCCGCACGAGCGCCAGCAGCGCGCCGCTCTCCACCTCGCGCTTCACGACGTACCCATCCGCGCCGGCCTCGAGCCCGGCGCGCCGGTCCTCGCATCGAGGCCGCGTACGAGAACGACTTCGCGGAGCTGCGCGACAACCTGAACCGCTCGATCGACGCCGTCGCGGCGCTGCTCCAGGACGCGAACACCCTGGCGTCCGCGGCCGCCGCCGGCCGGCTCGACGTGCGCGCGGACGCGGCGCGCCACCAGGGCGACTTCTCCAGGATCGTCGGCGCGATCAACGCGACGCTGGACGCGCTCACGGGCCCGCTCCAGGTGACCCTCCGCTGGATCGACGAAGTCGCGCACGGCACCGTCCCTGCGCGGGTGGAGGAGCGCTGGGCGGGCGAGTTCGCCCGCCTGCGCGAGAACCTCGACGCCTGCCGCGACGCCCTCCAGCGCGTGATCGCCGACGCCGACGCCCTCCTCCGGGCGGCGGTGGAGGGCGATCTCGGGGCGCGCGTGGATCCCGGCCGGCACCAGGGGGACTTCCGGCGGCTGGTCGAGGGCCTCAACCAGACGCTCGACGCCATCCTGCGCCCGTCGCTCGAGTCGGCCCGTGTGCTGGAGCGGCTCGCCGGGCGGGACCTGTGCGCGCGCGTCGAGGGCTCCTATCCCGGCGACCACGGCCGGATGAAGGAGGCGCTCAACGGCACCGCCGCCGCCCTGGAGGGTGCGCTGCTCCAGGTGTCCGCCGCGGTGGAGCAGGTCTCGCGCGCCGCGGCCCAGATCGCGGGCTCGGCGCAGGCGGTCGCGGGCGGCGCGGCCCAGCAGGCCTCCTCGATCGAGGAGACCGGGCAAATGCTCGAGGCCGTCTCGGGCCGGGCGCAGCGATCGGCGGCGAGCGCGGGGCGGGCGCGCGAGCTGACGGTCGAGGCCCGGAGCGCCGCGACCGAGGGGGCGTCCGCCGTCGAGGCGCTGCAGCGCGCGATGACCCGGATCGGACGGTCGTCCGAGGGGACGTCGGCGATCATCCGCGACGTCTCGGAGATCGCGTTCCAGACCAACCTGCTCGCGCTGAACGCCGCGGTCGAGGCCGCCCGCGCGGGCGACGCCGGCCGCGGGTTCGCCGTGGTCGCGGAGGAGGTCCGGTCGCTCGCCCTCCGCGCGAAGACCGCGGCGGGCAAGACCGAGGCGCTGATCGCCGAGTCCGCGCGGGAGGCCGGGGAAGGCCAGGCCGCGGCAGGGCGGGTCGCGTCGACGCTCGGTACCATCGTGGAGGGCGTGGGGAAGGTGTCGTCGATCGTGGAAGAGATCGCCGCCTCGGCCCGGGAGCAGGCCGCGGGCGTCGGCCAGCTCACCGCCGCGATCGGCGCCGTGGGCCGCGTGACGCAGCAGAACGCGGCGAGCGCAGAAGAGTCCTCCGCGGCGGCGGGCGCGCTCTCGGGCGAGGCGGGGGACCTCGCGTCGCTGGTCGCGTCCTTCCAGCTCGCCGGGAAGGCCTGACGGGAGCGCCCGGGCAACTCGACGCAGCGCGCCCGGGTGGCGCGGCACGGCGGAGACCGGCTAGAAGGGGTCGATGCGCGTCCCGAGCGAAGGCCGCACCGCGTTCCGCGTGCTCGCGGCGGTGAGCTTCTGCCACCTCCTCAACGACATGCTCCAGTCGGCGATCCCGGCGGCGTACCCGATCTTCAAGGACGTCCACGGGCTCGACTTCGCCCAGATCGGCGCGATCACCTTCACCTCCCAGTTCACCGCGTCGCTGCTCCAGCCGGTGGTCGGGATCTACACCGATCGCCGGCCGCTCCCGTACTCGCTCGTCATCGGCATGTGCAGCACGCTCGGGGGCATGCTGCTCCTCGCCTACGCGCCGAGCTTCCCGTTCATCCTCCTCGCCGTGGGCTTCGTGGCGCTCGGCTCCGCGGTGTTCCACCCCGAGTCCTCGCGCGTGGCGCGGATGGCCTCCGGCGGCCGCCACGGGTTCGCGCAGTCGTTCTTCCAGGTCGGCGGGAACGCGGGCTCGGCGCTGGGGCCGCTCCTCGCGACGTTCGTGGTGCTGCCGTACGGCCAGCGCTCGATCTCCCTGTTCGCGATCGCGGCGGGGCTCGCCGTCCTCGTGCTGTCCGGCGTCGGGCGCTGGTACGCGGCGCACCCGTCGGCGGTCGCGGCCCCGGCGCGCCCTCGCGG
>JAEYOU010000126.1 GCA_023411405.1 Pseudomonadota bacterium
CGCCTCGAGCGGCGCCTGCGCGGCGCCCTCGCCGCGCGGGGAGGCGCGCGCGCCGCGCACCTCGAGCTCGAAGACGCGCTGCGCCAGGCGCGTCACCTCCTCGCGAAGCTCCCGCTGACGCCGGCGCATCCCCACCACCGAGGCGATGGAGACGATCGGCAGCGCGAGCACGGCGAGCCCGAGCAGCATCAGCAGCGTGACGAGCGTCTCCATGGGTCCCCCGGCGCCACCCGCGCTCCCGCCAGGATACCCCGAGAGGAGGCGGCTGCGGGCGCCCCTGCTCGGCGGTGCCCTCCGCGGCGGAGGCGACCGGCGTACGGCCTTCTTCCTCGCGCCTGCGCAGGCCTCCCACCCCGGGGAGTGGTGTGTCGCGACACCGAAGGTGATCGCGAGTCACCTGCTGCCGCCTTAGACGAACCGCGTGCTCACGACGCCGTTCCAGCCGAGCCTGCTCGGCCGCGAGGCGCCCGGGTTCGACCCGGACTTCCGGACGCTCGTGCGGATCCCGCTCGACGAGACCGCGTGGCTCGACCACGCGCCGGGGTGGGTGCGCGGAGCGGACGCGCTCTTCGACGAGGTGCTCCGGGCCCGGCGCTGGGGGCAGCGCACCCGCTGGATGCACCAGGGCAAGGTCCTCGAGCCGAGGCTCACGTCGCACTGGGAGCTCGCGTCGGGCGAGCCGCTCGTCCCACCGCTCGTCGAGGCGCTCCGGCGCGCGCTCTGCGACCGGTACGGCGTGGTCTTCGACAGCGCGGGCTTCAACCTGTACCGCGACGGCAGGGACAGCGTCGCCTGGCACGGCGACCACATCGACGACGCGATCGCCGAGCCCGTCGTCTCGCTCGTCTCGCTCGGCGAGCCGCGCAAGCTCTCGTTCCGCCCGAAGGGCGGCGGGAGGTCCCGCGCGTTCCTGCTCGGCCGCGGCGACCTGCTCGTCACCGGTGGCACCGCGCAGCGCACCTGGGAGCACGCCGTCCCCAAGGTGACGCGCGCCGGGCCGCGCATCAGCATCGCCTTCCGCTACGGGCTCGGGGGCGAGTACCGGCGGCTTCCCGCGCGGGAGCCAGGTTGACAGGCGTCCCTCCCGCCCGCATCCTCCCGCGCGCATGAAGCTGCACCACGTGGGCATCGAGGTGAAGGATCTCTACGCGGTCGAGCTCTTCTACCGCCGGGCGCTCGGGTTCGCGGTGCGGTATCGCTACGTGAGCAAGAACACCCCCGGGCTGCGGACCGTCTTCCTGGAGCGCGACGGCGTCCAGCTCGAGCTGCTGGAGCGCTCTCGACCGGACGACTTCCTCGCGCGGCGGGCGTTCGCGCCGGATCACGTCTCGCTCGACGTGCCGGACGTGGACGCGGAGCACGCGCGCCTCGCGGCGCTGGGCTGGCCCGGCGCCACCGTGGGAGCGCCGCGCAACACCGGCGACGGCTTCCGGGAGCTCACCCTCCGCGATCCCGAGGGCAACGTCGTCGAGCTCTCCGCGCGCGTCGCGCCGGAGCCGCGCTCCCCCGTCCGCGCGGTGCTGTTCGACCTCGACGGCACGCTCATCGACAGCGAGGAGAACTACTACCTCGCGGACAAGGAGCTGATGGCGCGGCGGGGCATCGTGTTCACGGAGAGCGACAAGCGGAAGTACATCGGCGGCTCGAACGCGGACATGATGGTGGACCTCGTCCGGCGGTACGGCCTCCCGGACGAGCCCGCGGCGCTGGGCGCGGAGAAGAACCGGCTCTACCTCGAGATCGCCGAGCAGCGCACGCGCGTCTACCCCGAGATGAAGCGGTTCTGGGACCTCGTGCGCGGGCGCGGCCTCCCGGTGGCGGTGGCGTCCGGCTCCGCGCCCGAGGTGGTCCGGCGGCTGCTCGAGGTGGTGGGGCTCGCGCGCGAGGTGGAGGTGGTCGTCTCGGCGGAGGAGGTGCCGCGCGGGAAGCCGGCCCCCGACGTCTTCCTGGAGGCGGCCCGGCGGCTCGGCGTACCCCCGCACGAGTGCGCGGTGGTGGAGGACGCCCGGCCCGGCGTGGAGGCGGCGCGGCGCGCGTTCATGCGCTGCATCGCGGTCCCCTACCTCCACGAGGAGCCGCTCGACGAGGACTTCCACGCGGCCGACCTGCTGTTCGAGGACGGCATGGAGCGGTTCGACGCCCTGCGCGCCCTGGAGTGGCTGGACGCGCAGGGGAGGTAGAGCCGGCTACTCGGCCTGCATCAGGCCGCGCGGGCCCAGGACGACGACGTCGCCGGGCCGGAACGGAGAGGAGCCGCGGTACGTGAAGGTCTCGTAGCCGCCGTCCTCGAACCGGACGTAGACCTCGTACCACCGGTTCTCGGCGGCGCTGCCCTGGCTCGCCGCCGCGCCGACGGCCGCGCCGCCGATCGCGCCGACGACCGCGCCCGCGGGGTTGCCGTGGTGGTGCCGGTAGCCCCAGCGGTCGTAGTGGCTGCGGCCGCCGATGGTGCTGCCGATGATCCCGCCGATGATCGCGCCGGCGACGGCGCCGCCGGCCGGGTTCCCGCGCTGCCGCTGGACGATCTCGCGGACGGAGTCGACGCGGCCGCGGCGCTGATAGCTCTGCTCCTCCCCGCGGTCGTACCAGGTGCGGCTCTCGGTGGAGGTCGTCACGCAGCCCGGCAGGGCAGTCAGGGAAGCGAGCGCGATGACGGCGATGGTGCGGCGGGACATGATGCGCCTCCTTCGGACGGCATACTGGAGACTTCGGACACCTATTATGCATTCACCGCGCCATGGGTATGTCGCGGAATATACGAGGCTTTCGGCCGAGCCACGGCTCGGCCCCGTGCCCCGGGAGCACGACGGTGTCTCGGAGCCGCACGGGGAGAGACCGGCCCGAGCGGGTGGGGGCAGGGCGAACGCCGAACGAGCTCGCGCAGCCCCCCGCGCTAGACGTCGACCCAGCCGCCGCGCTCCGCGGACCCGGCGACGGCGTCCAGCACGGCCTGCACCGCGGCGCCGTCGCCGAAGTCGGGCGCGGTCGAGGGGCCCTCGCCCCGGATGGCGGCGAAGAACGGATCGGTGAGCCGGCGGAACGCCTCGTTGCGGTTGGCCTGGGCGTCGGTCCCGTCGAGCCCGCGCTTCAGCTCGTCCGGGATGGGCACGGGCTCGAGGTGCGTCGCCTCGGGCCTGCCGGCGAGGAGGCGGCCCTCCCACGTCTCGTCGAACCCGGGCGCGGCCTCCCACAGGAGCGAGCCCGCGGTCCCGTGCAGCTCCACGCGCTGGTAGTTCCCGCGCCCGGCGACGAGCTTGCTCGCGTGGAAGGTCGCGTGCGCGCCGCAGGCGAGCTGCGCGAGGAAGCTCACCTGCTCGTCGGCGTCCACCACGACCCCGCCCCGGTCGCGCGTCACGGTCATCCACTGGCCGTTCACCCGGGTGAACTCGCCCAGCCACCAGCGGACGAGATCCACGAGGTGCGAGCCCAGGTCGCCGAGGACGCCGGTCCCGGCCTGGGCGCGCTGCATGCGCCACTCGGCCCCCTTGCCGGGGCGCAGGTGCGAGTTGGTCAGGTAGCTCGCGGCCACGTGCACGGGGCGGCCGAGGTGGCCGGCCTCCACGAGCCGCTTCGCGAGCACGCTCGCGGCCAGCGCACGGTGCGTGAAGAAGGTGAGCGTCTGGCGACCCGCGGCGCGGGCGCGGTCGCGCAGCGCGAACGCCTCGGCGGCGTCCATCGCCAGCGGCTTCTCGCAGACGACGTGGCACCCGGCGTCCAGGCCCGCGCCCGCCTGCTCCCGGTGGAGCGCGTTGGGGGTGGACACGACGAGCACGTCGAGCCGGCCCCGCGCGAGGAGCGCGCGCCAGTCGGTGTAGGTCTCCGGGACCTGATGCTTCGCCGCGAGCGCGGCGAGCCTCCCCGGGTCGCGCCCGCAGAGGCCGGTGACCTCCACGTCGCCGCGCGCGCGGAGCCCCGGCAGGTGCTCCAGGTCTGCCCACCAGCTCGTCCCGATCACGCCCACGCGGAGCTTCTCGCCGGCCATGCGGGCTCTCTACCGCAGGTTCGGCGCCCAGGCCCTAGCTTTTTCCAGCGGGCGGTGCGCCCGGACGGGAGGCGGTCATGTGGCGTTGGGCGGTGCTGGCGGCGGCGGTGGCGATGGCGGCGTGCAACGGCGGCGACGACGATGACGACGATGGCGGCGGCGATCCGACGGGGGACGCGGTCCTCACGGTCGACGGGAGCAACCCGCTCCACGCGAACAACTTCGCGGCGGTGACCCAGACCGCGACCTGCAGCGTCGAGGCGGCCGACGTGGGGGTCGCGTACGTCGCCCTGATCGCCTCCGATCAGGGCGGGATCTGCGGCTATCTGGAGCGCAACGAGGACAAGGCCGGCGCGCGGTCGATCAACGTCGTGATCCTGCGGGTCGACCGCGAGCGCGCGACCGCGACCATCGAGCCCGACACCTATCCGATCGTCCCGGACCCGACGGGGCTCGAGTCCGCGGTCTCGTTCCTGTGGGTGTCGAGCAACGACGCGAGCTGCAACTCGGACGACGACGGCGCGACGGGCGGCACCGTGACGGTGACCTCCACGAGCGGCGGCCGCCTGCGGGGCACCGTGAGCGCGACGCTCGAGAGCGGCGCGACGGTCAGCGGGAGCTTCGACGCGCCGAGCTGCGGCGTGACGTTCCCGGGCGACGTCTGCCAGGGAGAGATCGGACCGCAGGAACCGACGTGCGCGCCGTGACGGGCGCGGGCGGGCACGGGCTCGGGCAGGGTGGGGTCCCCAGCGAAGCTGGGGGGAGGGGCGGAGCCCCTCCGCCGCGGGGCAGCCGCGCGCAGCCGCGAAGCGGCGAGCACCCGTCTAGTCCACCACCTTGTTGAGCGGGAACTCGACGATCCCCTCTGCGCCCGCCTCCTTGAGCTTCGGGATGAGCTCGCGGACCGCGTCCTCGTCGACGATGGTGTTGACGGCGTACCAGCCCTCGCTCTGCAGCTTCGACACCGTCGGGCTGCGGAGGGAGGGGAGGAGGCCCTCGACGACGGCGAGGCTCCGCTCGTGCACGTTGAGCATGAGCCCGACCTTGCCGCGCGCCGCGAGCGCCGCCCGGAGCAACATCGCCATGCGCGAGATCTTGCTCCGCTTCCAGGGATCCTCCCACGCGGCGCGGTTGGCGATGAGCTGCGTCGTCGACCGCATCACCTCGTGGATGATCCGGAGGTTGTTCGCCTTGAGCGAGCTGCCGGTCTCGGTCACCTCGACGATGGCGTCGGCGAGGTAGGGCGGCTTCACCTCGGTCGCGCCCCAGGAGAACTCGACCTCGGCCTCGACGCCGTGATCCGCGAGGAACTGCCTGGTGAGCTCGACCGCCTCCGTGGCGATCCGCTTCCCCTGCAGGTCCTTCACGGTCGCGATCTTCGAGTCGGTCGGGACGGCGACCACCCAGCGGACCGGGCGCCGGAGCTGCTTCGAGTAGACGAGATCGGCCACCTGGACGACGTCGCGCTTCAGGATCCAGTCGAGGCCGGTGATGGCGACGTCGAGCAGCCCGTGCTCCACGTACCGCGCCATCTCCTGGGCGCGGATGAGCATGCACTCGATCTCGTCGTCGTCGATGGCCGGGAAGTAGCTGCGGCTCGAGATGGAGATCGAGTAGCCGGCCTTCTCGAAGAGCTGGACGGTGGCGTCCTGGAGGCTGCCCTTGGGGAGCCCGAGCTTGAGCACGGCCATCACTTGCTCCCGTACATCTGCTCGGGGGTCATGAGCCGCTCGCCCTTCGTCTCGAGGCTGCCGTCCGGCTTCACCGTCCGGAAGAAGCAGCTCTTGTAGCCCTCGTGGCAGGCGGGGCCCTTCTGGCGGGCGCGGACGAGCACGGAGTCGAGCTCGCACCCGACGCGCAGCTCGACGAGCTCCTGCATGTTCCCGCTCGACTCGCCCTTCTTCCAGAGCTTCTTCCGGGTGCGCGAGTAGTAGTGGACCTTGCCCGTCTCGAGCGTGAGGCGGAAGGCCTCCTCGTTCATGTACGCGACCATCAGGACCTCGCCGTCGTCGGCGTCGATCGTCACGGCGGTGATGAGGCCGCCGGCCTTGGCGAAGTCGGGCGAGAACTGCGGTGTCATGGTGGACCTCTCGGAAGGGAGGACATGCGGTTACCTGCGGGCGCGGCGGATGTCAACAGGAGCGGCCGCGCTGCGCCGGGCCGGAAACGGAGACCCCCGGCGCCGCGAGGAGCGGCGGCCGGGGGTCGAGGACCAGCGGGCTGCCGCGCGGCTAGATCAGCCCGTGGGCGACCATCGCCCGGGCGACCTTGATGAAGCCGGCGATGTTGGCGCCGACGACGTAGTTGCCCTTGGCGCCGTACTCCTCGGCGGTCTCGAAGCAGGTCTGGTGGATGTTCTTCATGATGTTGGCGAGCCGCTTCTCCGTGTACTCGAACGTCCAGCTGTCGCGGCACGCGTTCTGCTGCATCTCGAGCGCGGAGGTGGCGACGCCGCCGGCGTTTGCCGCCTTGCCCGGGCCGTACGCGATCTTGGCCTCGAGGAAGACCTTGATGCCCTCGGGGCGCGTGGGCATGTTCGCGCCCTCGCCGACCGCGATGCAGCCGTTCTTGACCAGCATCGCCGCGTCGGCGCCGCTGACCTCGTTCTGCGTCGCGGACGGCATGGCCACCTGGCAGGGGACCTCCCAGATGTTGCCGCCGGCGTGGTACTTCGCGTGCTTCCGGTACTCGACGTAGTCCTTGATCCGGCGGCGCTCGACCTCCTTGAGCTGCTTCACGAGCGCGAGGTCGATGCCCTTCTCGTCGTAGATGTAGCCGTTGGAGTCGGAGCAGGCGACGACCTTGCCGCCGAACTGGTGGATCTTCTCGATCGTGTAGATGGCCACGTTGCCGGAGCCGGACACGACGCAGGTCTTGCCCTCGAACCCGGCGTCGCCGCGGGCCTTGAGCATCTCCTGGACGAAGAAGGTGTTGCCGTAGCCGGTGGCCTCGGTGCGGACGAGCGAGCCGCCGTAGAAGAGCCCCTTGCCGGTGAGCACGCCCGCCTCGTAGCGCGAGGTCAGCCGCTTGAACTGGCCGAACAGGTAGCCGATCTCGCGGCCGCCGACGCCGATGTCGCCCGCCGGCACGTCGGTCGTGTCGCCGACGTACCGCCAGAGCTCGGTCATGAAGCTCTGGCAGAAGCGCATGATCTCGTTGTCGCTCTTGCCCTTGGGGTCGAAGTCCGAGCCGCCCTTGCCGCCGCCGATCGGCAGGCCGGTGAGGGCGTTCTTGAAGATCTGCTCGAACCCGAGGAACTTGATGATCCCGAGGTAGACGGACGGGTGGAAGCGGAGGCCGCCCTTGTACGGGCCGATCGCGCTGTTGTACTGGACGCGGAAGCCGCGGTTCACGTGGAACTCGCCGCGGTCGTCCTGCCACGGCACGCGGAAGATGATCTGCCGCTCCGGCTCGCAGATGCGCTCGATGATCTTGCGGTCCTTGAACTCGGGGTGCTTCTGGAGCACCGGCCCGATGGTCTCGAGGACCTCGTGGACGGCCTGGTGGAACTCGGCTTCGCCCGGGTTGCGCTTCAGGACGTCCTGATAGACGGTCTCCAGCCCTGCATCCATCTTCTGCGACATGGTTGTGCTCCCTTTCGGTGTTCCGGCGCGGTCCGGCCGTCGGAGGAGAGGGGCGCAGTATGACCGAAGTGGGGCGGAAAGGTGGACGGGATCGCAGCGTGCGACCGAGCGCCCGACGCCGGGGGCGTCGAGCGGGACTCCGTGCGCTCCGGCGGAGCGTACACCTCCACCGGAGGGCCGCGGCGCTCGCCGATCGTCGGAGCGCATCGCGTCTTGCCGCCGCGGACGCCGGCCGCGCGCCGCTCGATCGGCGCACCGTCGTCCCCGGGAAGAGGAGTGGGTCTCGCGTACTACAGGACGACGCGGGTTGGCAAGGACGCGCCGGGCGGGTGGTCACGCCCGCCCGTACAGCGCCGCCAGGAACCGGAACCGCTCCGCGGTCCGCGCGTCCGCCGCGCCGGGGAGGAGCCGCCACCGCCAGTTGGGCCACTCCGCCCGCGGGAGCCGGCCGTACGACTCCGGGTCGTTCATGCGCGCGTCCGAGTCGAGCGCGAGCACGTCCTGCAGCTGGATCACGGCGAGGCGCGCGGGCGAGGCGAAGCACGCGCGGATGAGGTCCCAGGCGATGTCGTCGCCGTGCCGCCCGAGGTAGTGCTGGGCGTGGGTGCGGGCGCGCGGGTCGAGCTTCCGCCACCAGCCGACGGTGGTGTCGTTGTCGTGGTTCGCCGGGTACGCGACGCAGGCCGCGGGGTGGTTGTGCGGGAGGTGCGGGTTCCGGGCGTCGCCGCCGAAGGCGAACTGGAGGATCCGCATGCCGGGGATCCCGGCGGCGTCGCGGAGCGCGATCACCTCGGCGTCGATCGCGCCGAGGTCCTCCGCGCAGAGCGGCAGCCGGCCCATGTGCCGCTCCACCACCTCGAAGAACCGCGGCCCTGGGCCCGGCACCCACCGCCCCGCGCGCGGGGGCCGGCCGGCGGGGATGGCCCACGCGGCGGAGAGCGCGCGGAAGTGGTCGATCCGGACGAGATCGGCGTGCGCCAGGGCGCGGGAGAGGCGGAGGCGCCACCAGGCGTAGTCGTCGCGCCCCATCCACTCCCAGTCGTAGAGCGGCCCGCCCCAGATCGCCCCGTCGTGGGTGAACTCGTCCGGCGGCGTGCCGTTCTGCACCGCGAGCTCCCCGTCCGGCGTCCGCCGCAGGTCGAACACGCCGGGGCTCGCCCAGACGTCCGCGCTGTCCGGCGACACGTAGATGGGCAGGTCGCCGAAGAGGAGGACCCCGCGCGCACGGGCGTGGGCGCGCAGCGCCGCCCACTGGCGCTCGAACAGGAACTGGAGCGCGATCCCGCGCTCGACGTCGGCGCGTGCCGCGGCGGCGAACGCCGCCAGCGCGGCCGGTTCGCGCTCGCGCAGCGGTGGGGGCCAGGTCCACCAGGGCGCGCCGCCGTGGCG
>JAEYOU010000528.1 GCA_023411405.1 Pseudomonadota bacterium
GCCCGCGCCCTCGCGCACCTCCGCCCCCCGCCGGATCTCTCCGCCTGGCGCACCGCCGCCGCGGCCACCGCCGACCGGGCGGGCCTCGCGCTGGGCGGCGACGTCCCCACGGCGCTCGACCTGCTGCTGCGCGACGACGGGGGCCGGAAGCCCGCGCCCGGCGACCGCCTCGTCGCGCTCCGGGCCCGCTCCGAGGCGCTGGCGCTCCTCTCCTTCGCGGCGAGCGACGCGCACCTCACGCTGCGGCAGCGGCTGCGCGTCGCGATCGCGTGACGGCGCCGCTGGAGCGGCGAGGATGCCGCGAACTCGGCGGCCCAGACGGGGTGGGCGAGCACGTCGGACGCGGCGATCACCACGACGTGTCGGAGATGCCTCCACTCCTCCTCGGAGGGCCATCCCGTCGGCCCGAGGTCTCGGATGCTCCAAGGAACCGATGGTTACGGGTCCCACCGCGCGTGCACGCCGCGCGCGACCCACCCTCACCCGGGTGTCCCCGCACTCCGACGCCGCGCCGCGGCACCCACAGCTCCATTCACTGTCGGTCGCTGTCCCTCGTGGACGTGTCACGAAAAACGATCCTACCGTTCGCGGAGGATTCCCCGGAGGTCCTCCATGAAGCGCGCCCGCCTCGTCGTCTCCTCGCTCGCCACCCTCCTCATGCTCGCAGCGGGGATCGCGGTGGCGTGCCCGACTCTCTTCGTCACCATCGCCGAGCCAGTCGAAGGTCAGCGGGTCTCGGGCGCTCGCACGATCACCGTGTCGGGTACCGCGGCGGGTACGCTCTGGTGGCGCCCCTCCGTCTCCGTGAGCGTGAACGGGGGCCCGGCCTCGTACGCGCCCGTCCACCGCGGGCGCTTCCGCGTGCCGGCCACGCTCGCCGACGGCGCCAATCACATCCGGATCGCGGTCCGCGCCGGTCCGCTCCACGGCTGGGCCTCGCGCCGGGTCACGTACCAGCAGGCCACCCAGCCGTCGTTCGAGGTCGCCGTGACGTCGCCGGCGGCGGGAGCGTCCCTGACCGGCGGCCGCGCGCAGGTGGTGCGAGGCAGGATCTCCGGCCGAGACGGCGCGACGGTCGTCGTGACGGTCAACGGCGGCGCGGCCGTGGCGGCGACGGTCGTCGGCGGCGAGTTCAGCGCTGCGGTCGAGCTCGCGGACGGCGACAACCTGATCGTGGCCAGGGCCATGGCCGGCGCCGAGTCGGTCTCCTCCACGGTCCGCGTGACCTACCAGGAGCTTCGCCCTCCGGCGGTCGCGATCGACTGGCCATTGGACGGTGAGTACGTGTTCGGAAGCCGGACCGTCCTCGTCCGCGGCACAGTCTCGAACGCGACGGGTCCCTCCGTGCTCGTGGCGGTGAACGACGGGACGCCAGTGCCCGCGACGGTGGCGGGCGACGGCTCCTTCACGGCCGAGGTCCAGCTCGCCGACGGCCCCAGCGCGATCGTGGCGTCGGTGCTCGCCCCCGAGGGCGCCGCCGCGGCCACCGCGCGCGTCACTTATCCGTTCGTCACGCTCGCGCCGTTCCAGGGCGCAGAGCGCGTGATCGGCCGCGCGCATCCGGCCGAGCCCGCTCCCGACTCGTGCGACGCCGGCGGTTCGATCACCACCGCGAGCGACCTCTGCTCGCCGTTCGGCTCCGCCGCCTGGGACGGCGCGACCCTGTTCCTCTCCGACTGGGCGCGCAACCGCGTCCTCGCGTTCGACGGCGTCCCCGCGATGGACGGCGCCGCCGCAGCCTGGGCCCTCGGCCAGCCGGACTTCACGCGTGCCGACGCGTCCGCCGCACGCACGGGCCTGTCGGGCCCGGAGACCGTCCGCGTAGCGGACGGCAAGCTGTTCGTCGCCGAGTTCGGCAACAACCGGCTGATCATCTACGATCCGGTCCCCTCCGGCTTCGGCGCGGCGGCCGCGGTCGCCGTGGGCGCAGCCTCCGTCGACGCGCCCGGGACGGGTGGCTGCACTGCCGACGGACTCCTCCGGCCCGAGTCCTTCGCCGTGGCGGGGACGCGGCTCATCGTCGCCGATCCCGGGCACCACCGCGTCCTCGTCTGGAACGAGATCCCCACGGTCTCGGGAACACCCGCCGACCTCGTCCTCGGTCAGCCCAACTTCACGACGTGCGAGCCGAACGCCGGGGGCCTCTCCGCGCGGTCGCTCCGGTGGCCGACGGACGCGTGGAGCGACGGCACGCGCCTCTTCGTCGCCGACGCGATGAACCACCGGGTCGTCGGCTGGAGCGCGTTCCCCGAGGCGTCGTTCGCGCCCGCCGACGTCGTGCTGGGCCAGCCCTCGTTCGCGACGGCAGACGTCGCGAGCGCGCGCGCCGGCCTCCAGTTCCCGTACTTCCTGGCGTCGAACGGAAACCAGCTCTTCGTCGCGGATCAGGGGAACAACCGCGTCCTCGTCTGGAACGCCCTCCCCACCGCGACGGGTGCCCTGCCCGACGTCGTCCTCGGCCAGGGGAGCTTCGCGGCGGCCGCGTCCAACGACGACGACGGCGACGGCGTGCCGGACGTGGCGCCGAGCGGGCGGACGCTGGCGTGGCCCGCCGGCGTCACCGTGACGGAGGACGCCCTCCTCGTGACCGACCTCGGGAACAGCCGGTACGTCGTGTTCCGCGGCCGCTGAGCGCGCGCCCAGCCCTCCCGCGCGCGCCGCGGGAGGGCTACGGCTCCTCGACCCGCACCACCCACTCCGCGGGCAGCGCCGCGAGGAGCGCGCGCAGCGCCGCCGCGACGGCCGCGCCGTCGCGCGCCTCGACGGTCACCCGCACCCGGTGGTCCGCGCCCTCGTCGAACCGCGGGTAGCTCCCGATCTCGACCGCGGCGTGTGCACGCGCGAACGCCGCGAGCTCCGCCGCGAACCGCTCCTCGCGGACGGACAGGTAGACCACCGCCAGCCGGAACGGCGCCGCCCGGAGGAGCGGCGCGATCGCCTCGAACTGGTGCCGGAAGAACCGCGGCGGCCCGGGGAGCATGAGGACGTTCTCGACCGCGAGCGTCGGGTAGACGGGATCGCCCAGGAGGCGCGTCCCCTCCGGCGCGTCGGCCATCCGGAGCGCGACCTCGGGCGGCTCGGTGCCGTGGTGACGCCGGTGGAGCTCCCGGATCGCCGCCTCGAGCGCGGGGAGCCGGACGACGGGGCGGCCCAGCGCCCCGGCGACGGCCGCCATCGTGATGTCGTCGTGCGTGGGCCCGACCCCGCCGGAGGTGAACACCCAGTCCACGCGCGCGCGCTCGGCGGCGAGCGCCGCGGCGATGTCGTCCGTCCGGTCCGGCACCACGTGGATCGCGCGCAGGCGGACCCCGAGCTCCCGCAGCCGCTGCGCCGCCCAGGGCCCGTTCTCGTCGCGCACCTTGGCCGAGAGGACCTCGTTCCCGACCACGATCAGCGCGGCGGACGGATCGCTCACCGGAGCGTCCCCGCCCGGAGCCGCCGCCCGGACGCTCGGCCCCTCGCACCGGCCGGGGAGAGCCTCTCGACCTCGGCGCGGACGGCGGCGGCGACGGCCTCGACGGTCGCCTCCCCGTCCACCTCCACGAGCCGCTGCCCCTGCGCGCGGAGCCGGGCGATGGCACGATCGTAGCTGGCCGCCACCTTCCGCTGGAACGGCCCCACCTCGTAGATCTCGCGATCCACCGTCGCCGCCTGCCGGCGGCGGAAGGCCACGTCCGCCCGCACGCGCAGGAAGACCGTGAGGTCGGGCACGGCAGCGCGCGCGTTGAGCCCGTCCACCCAGTCCATGTCGCCGGTGGTGACGCCCTGGTACGCGAGGGAAGAGAGCGTGAAGCGGTCGGAGACGACGTCCACCCCCGCGCGCAGCTTGGGGGCGATCTCGGCGGCGACGTGGTCCAGCCGGTCGGCGGCGAACAGGAGGGCCAGCGCCGCTGGGTCGAACCCGTCGCCCGGCCCGGACACGCGCCGCGTCAGGACCTGCCGGACGAGCGCGCCCGCCGGTCCGCCCGAGGGCTCGGCCGTGGCGTGCACGCGCCGCCCCGCGGCGCGCAGCGCCTCGCAGAGGAGCCGCGCCTGCGTGGTGGTCCCCGCGCCGTCGAGCCCCTCCAGCACCACGAAGCGCCCCGCGCGCGCCGGGCGGCCGGACGACCTCGGCCCTCTCGCGCGGGGCGCGGTCATGGGTCGATCCCCAGCGCCCTGCGCAGCGCGCACAGCCGCTCGAAGAGCCGGGCTTCCTCGCGGGCGAGCCGCCGCCACCGCGCGAGCGCGACGCCGCACAGCACGATCAGCGCCACGCAGGCGACGAACGTGAACAGCGCCCCGAAGCGGTAGAGCTCGGTGTGGGCGAGCGCGCGGGGCGTCGGGGTCTTCCCGTAGCGGTCCCAGGTGAGCCCCCAGGACACGCCGAAGGACACGAGCGCGAGGAAGGCGTAGGTCGCGGCCCACCGGAGCGCCTCGACCGACCGCCGCACCGCGAGCCGCTCCGCGAGCGCGTCGTGCTCGGCGCCGAGCGCGGGATCGCCCCACCCTTGCCACGCCTGCGGGGTCTCGTCCCGCTCCTCTCGTCCAGGTTGCGTCATGAGTACGCCGGGGTTCCTCAGCCTCGACCGAAGCGGGCCGTGATCGCGTCCTGCACCGCGCCGAGCGAGGCCGGCAGCTTCACCCCGGGGTTCCGCAGGGGAGAGGTGATCCCCGGGAGCGTGCCGTCATGATACCCGGTCTTGAAGTCCGAGAACTTGAGCCCGTGGGCCGTGGAGACGACCACCACCTGGTCGTCCCGCTTCACCACGCCGCGGGCTGCGAGCTTCTCCAGGGCCGCCAGCGCGACCGCCGTGTGCGGGCAGGTGAAGAGCCCGGCCCGGTCCGCGCGGGCGCCGGCGTCCGACAGCTCCTGCTCGCTGGCCTGCTCGACGATCCCGTCCATGGCCTCCAGCGCCCGCAGGGCGCGCTTCGCGGAGACCGGCGCGCCGATCTGGATCGCGCTCGCGAGCGTCTTCTTCGCCGGCACCGCCTCGACCTGCACCGCCGCCGTCGGCCGCTTCCCGGCCCCGGTGGTGGAGCGCCAGAGCGGGTTCGCGTTCTCGGCCTGCGCCACGACGAGGCGCGGGAGCCGGTCCACCAGGCCGAGGTCCCTGAGGAGCTGGAACCCCTTGCCGACGGCGCTCGAGTTCCCGAGGTTCCCGCCGGGGATGACGATCCAGTCCGGCGACCGCCACCCGAGCTGCTGGGCGATCTCGATGGAGGCGGTCTTCTGCCCCTCGATGCGGAGCGAGTTCATCGAGTTCGCGAGGTAGATGTCCTTCGTGTGCGAGAGCTCCTTCACCACCTTCATGCAGCCGTCGAAGTCGGTGTCGAGCTCCAGCACCAGCGAGCCGTTCGAGATCGGCTGGACGAGCTGCGCGGTCGAGATCTTCCCGCGCGGGAGGAGCACCACGCTCGGGATGCCGGCCGCGGCGCAGTACGCGGCGAGCGCGGCCGAGGTGTCGCCCGTGGACGCGCAGGCCACCGCCCGCACCGCCGAACCGCGCGCCTGCATCTCCTTCACCGCGGAGACGAGCACGGTCATGCCCAGGTCCTTGAACGACCCGGTGTGGGTGACGCCGCACTGCTTCACCCAGACCTCCGCGAGGCCGAGCTCCTTCGCGTACCGGTCCACGCGGAGGAGCGGGTTCGCCCCCTCGCCCATCGAGACCACGTTCTCGACGGCGAGCTCCGGGTAGACCCACTCCTTCTTGCCCCACACGCCCGAGCCGAAGGGCCACGGGCCGCCGCGGTACCGGCCCTCGAAGAGCGCTCTCCACTCGGCGCCGGAGCGCTGGCGGAGCGCCGCCAGATCGTGCTCGACCTCGAGGAGGCCGGCGCAGCGCGGGCACTGGTAGACGACCTCGGTCAGCGCCGCCCGGAAGTCGCAGCCTTCGGCGCAGCGGAACCAGGAGGAGAACGGGGTCTTGGCGGCATGGTCCATAGGAGCGGGCCAATTTGCCGGGCGCGGCGGCCGGTGGCAAGGGCCTCGTGCGCCGCAGGGGAGCCGTTCACGCGCTCGGGGTCCGCGCGCCGCAGGCCGGACAGCGCGGACCCCGGACCGGGACGCCGCACGAGCACAGCCGGCCTGGATCCTCGGCGCGCGCCGGCGGCTGCACGAGCGCGACCGCCGGGAGCCGCATCCCGCAGCGGCCGCAGATCCGCTCTCCCGGCGCCGCCTCGGTCCGGCAGTAGCGGCAGCTCACGACGACCGGGTACGGCGTCGGACCGTCGGCCGGAAGGCCGTCCATCGCGCGGTCCACGCCGGGCAGGGGTTCGACGGAGACGTCGACGGGGGGCGCGGGCGTGGGCTCGAGGTCCGCGACGGGGTCGACCCACACCGCGTCCACGTGCGCGTGGGCGGTCACCTGGAGGTCCGGGACGGCCACGGCGGGTGCGTCGGGGGCGGTGGGAGCGCGCGTCGGCTCCAGCCCTTCGAGCGGCGCGATCGCCCGTTCGGCCGCCGGGCCTCCGGGCAGGCGGCGCCCGCATACCTCGCACTCCGTCCCGCCGGCCTGTGGGTGCTCGCAGAGCGGACAGACGACCATCGCGCCTCCTCTCGCCCTGCGACCGCGCGGGGTGAGCGAAGGCGAGTCTACCCTGCCCCGGGCGCGCCGTGCGTCAGGGGCACGAAGCGCACCCCGAGCACGTCCACCTCGGCACACCTCCCGTCCTCCCGCCGGTCGACCACCCGCAGCACCTGGCTCGAAGGATCGGGGCCGACCGGGAGGACCATGCGGCCGCCGGGGGCGAGCTGGGCGAGGAGCGACGGAGGCACGTCCGGCCCCGCTGCGGTGACCAGGATGCGATCGAACGGCGCCTCCTCCGGCCAGCCCCGCGCGCCGTCGCCCTCGCGAAGGTGGACGTTCACGAGGCCGAGCTCCCTCAGGAGCAGCGCGCGCGCGCGCGCGGCGAGCTCCGGGACGATCTCGATCGAGTAGACCTCGCGCGCGAGCGCGGAGAGCAGGGCCGTCTGGTAGCCGGACCCGGTCCCGATCTCGAGCGCCCGCTCGTCGCCGGAGAGCCCGAGGCGCTCGGTCATGTACGCGACGATGAACGGCTGCGAGTTGGTCTGACCGAAGCCGATGGGGATGGGCCAGTCGCCGTCGGCCTCGCTTCGCCGCTCGGGAGGCAGGAAGCGGGCCCGGTCCACCTTCGCGACCGCGTCGAGCACCCTCGGCGACTGGATGCCCATGCCCTCGAGGCGGTGGGCGAGCGCTGCGCTCACGGCGGTGATCGTAACCGGGGACGTGGCCCCGGGCTCGGGCGCGGGCGCGGGCTCGCGCGGGGGGGGATCGGCGCCGCCTCACCCTACCTGGGCGATGGAGAGCCTGCCCGCCCAGCGCTCGGCGAGCGCCTCGCGCGTGGCGGCGTGCTCGGGGCGCGCCAGCGCCGGATCTTCCTCGACGAGCGCCCGGGCCTCCTCGCGGGCCTCCTCCAGGATCGCCTCGTCCCGGTAGAGGTCCGCCACCTCGAGGAGTCGCTGTCCGGACTGCTGGGTGCCGACGAGCTCCCCGGGGCCGCGGATCCGGAGGTCCACGCGGGCGAGCTCGAACCCGTCCTGCGTCTCCTCCATGGCCCGGAGCCGCTCCCGCGCATCGTCGCCCGCGCGCCGGAAGTGGGCGATGAGCAGGCAGTGGCTCTTCGCCGCCCCGCGGCCCACCCGCCCGCGGAGCTGGTGGAGCTGCGAGAGCCCGAACCGCTCGGCGTGCTCGACGATCATCACCGTCGCGTTGGGGACGTCGACCCCGACCTCGATCACCGTGGTCGCGACGAGGACGTGGAGCGCCCCGGCGCGGAACCGGTCCATGACCGCGCGCTTCTCCTCCGCCTTCATCCGGCCGTGGAGCAGGCCGACCGCGCGCCCGGCGAAGACGCGGGCGAGCTCCTCGGCGCCGCTGGTCGCGTCGGCGAGGTCGCTCTTCTCGCTCTCCTCGACGAGCGGGTAGACGACGTACACCTGCCGCCCGTGCTCGAGCTCCCTGCGGGCGACGTCGTAGGCCGCCTTGCGCTGCGAGTCGCCGTAGAGCCTCGTCGCGACGGGCGTGCGGCCCGGCGGGAGCTCGTCGATCTTCGAGTGGTCGAGATCCCCGTAGAACGCGAGCGCGAGCGTGCGCGGGATGGGGGTCGCGGTCATGACGAGGACGTCGGGGCGCCGGCCCTTCGCGATGAGCTGCGCCCGCTGGAGCACGCCGAACCGGTGCTGCTCGTCCACGACCACGAGCCCGAGCTTCTCGAACCCGACCGCCTCCTCCAGGAGCGCGTGCGTCCCGACCGCGATGCGCGCTCTCCCCTCCGCCACCGCCGCGCGCGCGGCGCGCTGCTCCTTCCCGCGCGCGGCGGCCACGACGCGCGCCACCTCCACGCCCGAGCCCGCGAGCCAGCCCGCGAGCGTGCGCGCGTGCTGCTCCGCGAGGATCTCGGTCGGGACCATCAGGGCGGCCTGCCACCCCGACCCGACGGCGAGCATCATGGCGGCGAAGGCCACGGCCGTCTTCCCGCTCCCCACGTCGCCCTGGAGGAGCCGGTTCATGGGCTCGGGACGACCCATGTCGCGCGCGATGTCGGCGAGCACCCGCGCCTGCGCCTTCGTGAGCGCGAACGGCAGCGGCGCCACCGCCCGGGCGCACGCCGCCGGCGAGGCGTCGAAGGCGATGCCCTCGGCGGAGCGCACGCCCTGCCGCCGCCGCGCGAGGACGAGCTGGAGGAAGAACAGCTCCTCGAAGATGAGCCGCCGGAACGCGGGGCTCGCCCGCGCCCCCGCCTGGACCGGGTCGGTCCCGGCCGGCGGGAAGTGGACCTGCTGCAGCGCCTCGCCCCGCCCGAGCAGGCCGCGGCGCGCGCGCACCGCGGGCGGGAGCTCGTCGGGCGCGTGGGGCGCGAACTCATCGCAGAGCCGCTTCATGAGCTTGCGGAGCGCGGGGTGCTGGTGATCGGCCGGGCCGACATAGAACGGCACGATCCTCCCGAAGCTCGCCGAGTCTCCGGGCTGGACCTTCTCCACCTCCGGCTGGCTCATCTGCCGCCGCCCGCCGAACCCCTCGGTGATCTTCCCCGACGCGAGGAGGGAGTCGCCCCGGGCGAAGCTCTTGAGCCGCCACGGCGGCGGGTTGAAGAAGACGAGCTCGAGCGCCGCCCCGAGCGCGCCGCCCTCCCCCTCCGCGACGGTGACCTTGAGGAGGGGGCGGCCGTTCCGCATGCGCTGCGCCCGCGTGGCGACGACCTTCGCGATGACGCTCGCCTCGTCGCCCAGCCGGAGATCGCGGATGCTCCGCAGCGTGGTGCGGTCCTGATACGCCTTGGGCCAGAGCTCGAGCGCGGCCTCGACCGTCGTGCGCCCGCGCTCCTCGAGCAGCCCGCGCGGCGCCGGGTGCGCGCGCGGGAGGTCGGCGAGGCGGGTCTGGAGGAGGCGGCGGTCCTCGGCGCGGTCTCGCGGGGGGGGTGGACCCGCGGTGGAAGGGCCTGCGGCCGGGGAGAGGT
>JAEYOU010000552.1 GCA_023411405.1 Pseudomonadota bacterium
ATCGCCGGCATCGTTCGGACCGTCCTGGACCTTGTATTCCGACGCAAACGCTGCTGCCTGCGCCGGGCTGTAGCCCGGTCCGCCCGGATCGGCGAGATTGCGGAAGGCAACGTAGTCGAGCGAATGGCAGCTCGCGCAGACTTCCTTGTAGACCTTGAGGCCGCGCTGAAGCTGCCCCTGGTCGAACTTGCCGAACGGTCCTGCGAACGACCAGCTCATCGCCGCCGGCACAGCGCCGTGACCATCAGCCGCCTTGGCAGTATCGAGGCCGCCGAGCGTCAACGAACCTGCCAGCGCGAGGGCCAGCGCCGCCGACACCATCGGCTGCTTGCCGGACTTGGCGAGCACATCGTCTGCGATCGAATTCGGCAGAGGCCGTGTGGTCTCAATCCGCGACAGGATCGGCAGAACGATCAGGAAGTAAGCGAAGTACGCAACCGTCAGGATGCGGCCCGCGATGACGTAGATGCCTTCCGGCGGCTGGGCGCCGAGATAGCCGAGGCCGATGCAGACCGCGACGAAGATCCAGAAGAACTGCTTCGCAAGCGGACGATACTTCGACGAACGCACCTTGCAGCTATCGAGCCAGGGCAGGAACGCGAGCACGATGATCGCCGCGAACATAGCAATGACGCCGCCGAGCTTGCTCGGGATCGAACGCAGGATCGCGTAGAACGGCAGGTAGTACCATTCAGGCACGATGTGCGCGGGCGTCACGGCGGGGTTCGCCGGGATGTAGTTGTCCGCCTCGCCGAGATAGTTCGGCACGTAGAAGATGAACCAGGCGAAGAAGATCAGGAAGCAGACCATGCCGAACCCGTCCTTGACGGTCGCGTACGGCGTGAACGGCACGGTGTCCTTCTCGGTCTTCGGCTCGACGCCGGCCGGGTTGTTCTGGCCAGCGACATGCAGCGCCCAGACGTGCAGCACGACAACGCCTGCGATCACGAACGGCAGCAGGTAGTGCAGCGAGAAGAAGCGGTTCAGCGTCGGGTTGCCGACCGCGTAGCCGCCCCACAGCAGCGTCACAATGCTGTCGCCGACATACGGGATCGCCGAGAACAGGTTGGTGATGACGGTCGCGCCCCAGAAGCTCATCTGGCCCCACGGCAGCACGTAGCCCATGAAGCCCGTCGCCATCATCAACAGGTAGATGATAACGCCGAGAATCCAGAGCACCTCGCGCGGCGCCTTGTAGGACCCGTAATAGAGGCCACGGAACATGTGGATGTAGACGGCGATGAAGAACATCGAGGCGCCGTTCGCATGAATGTAGCGCAGCAGCCAGCCGTAGTTCACATCACGCACGATCAGTTCGACCGACTTGAAGGCGAAGTCGACGTGCGGCGTGTAGTGCATCGCGAGGATGACACCGGTGATGATCTGCACCGCGAGCATCATCGAAAGGATAGCGCCGAAGGTCCACCAGTAGTTGAGGTTACGCGGTGTCGGATAGGCGACGAAGGAGGAATGGACTAGTCCGCCAATCGGCAGGCGTTGCTCGATCCACTTCAAGGCTGGATTTTGCGGGTTATAGGTAGAGGGTCCGCTCATGAGTTGCGATCCTGGAAAGTAGACGGCGACTGACGTCAGCCGATTTTAATCTTGGTGTCGGAGACGAAAGCGTACGGAGGTACGGGGAGGTTGAGCGGCGCGGGCCCTTGGCGGATGCGGCCGGACGTGTCGTAGACCGAGCCATGGCAGGGGCAGAAGAAGCCGTCGTAAGAACCTTCATGGGCAATCGGAATGCAGCCGAGATGGGTGCAGATGCCGATCACGACGAGCCACTGGTCGTGGCCTTCCTTGACGCGGGACTGGTCAGTCTGCGGATCAGGCAGGGTCGCCACGTTAACGGCGCGCGCCTCCTCGACCTGCTTCTTGGTCCGGTTCATGATGTAGATCGGCTTGCCGCGCCAGAACACCTTGATGTCCTGTCCCTCCGCGATCGGCGACAGATCGACCTCGATCGGTGCACCGGCCGCAATCGTCGCGGCGTCGGGATTCATCTGGGAGATCAGCGGCCAGACAGCGGCCGCGCTGCCTACGGCAGCAACCGCACCGGTTGCGACATAAAGAAAATCACGGCGCGTCGCCGGATGTGCCGAAGAAGAAGCAGTCACGTTTGCAAACCCTTTCCGAACTGCAACCGCCCGACGGCCTCCCATCAATGCGCGGGCAAACGCGCGGGAAACGTCAGCCGGTGCCCGCGGGCCTCGCGGTGGCAAAGACCAATTGTCCCGCGCTGAGGGCAGAACAGGTGATCTAGAATCGATCTATTGGCACCCTTGCCGATTGAGCGCAAGCCCGGTATCGGCTCCCGCTCGCGCGATGCGCAAATTCTGCGCATGGCAACGGTTTTTGCCCCCATTTTTCAATCGCCTCATCGCCCATGCGGATCGCCCTCTATCAGCCGGATATCCCCCAAAATACCGGGACGATTCTGCGCCTGTGCGCATGTCTCGAGGTCGAGGCACATATTATCGAGCCCGCGGGCTTTCCTGTGAGCGACCGCCATTTCCGCCGCGCGGGGATGGATTATCTCGACCGGGTGTCCATATCGCGTCATGTGTCATGGAATGCCTTCCGGGCCTGGCGCGAGGC
>JAEYOU010000133.1 GCA_023411405.1 Pseudomonadota bacterium
GGCGCGCGGTCCGCGGCTCGACCGCGCCGCGGCCGCGCGGCTCGTGGCGACGTCGCTCCCGCTCGGGCTCGTGATGATGCTGGTCTCGCTCCGGGTGAACGTGCCGCGCTACTTCCTCGAGCGGTTCGTGGGCACCGCGGGCCTGGGTGAGTTCGCCGCGCTCGCGTCCCTGCTCGTCGCCGGAGGGGTGGTGGTGAACGCGCTCGGGCAGGCGGCGACGCCGCGGCTCGCCGCCCTCCACCTCGCCGGGGACCGGGCCGCGTTCCGGGCGCTGGTGCTGCGCCTCGTGGCCCTCGCCGCCGCCCTCGGCGTCGCGGGGGTGGTGGTCGCGGCGGCGGCGGGCGCGCCGATCCTGGGGCTGCTGTTCGGGGCTCGCTTCGCCGGCCGCGCCGACCTGCTCGTGCTCCTCATGGCGATCGGGGTCCCGGCCAACGCCGCCTCGATCCTGGGCTTCGCGCTCACCGCGGCCCGCCGCTTCGCGGTGCAGCTCCCCGTGTTCGCCGGCACCACCGCGGCCTGCGCTGCGCTCTGCCTCTGGCTGGTCCCCGGCGGCGGGCTCCGCGGGGCGGCGCTCGCGTGGGGCGGATCGATGCTGCTCGAGGTGGTGGCCGTCGGCCTGCTCCTCGCGCTCACCCTCCGCCGCCCTCCCGCGGGGAGGAGGACCTCGTGAACGCGCTCCGAACCCTGGCCCTCGGGCTCCTGCTCGCCCTCACCCTCCTCCTCCCCGCCGCGGGCGACCCGCGCGTCGCGGCCGGGGTCTGGGCCGTCTGCCTCGTGATCCTCGCGCGCTCCCACCCCAGCGGCCTGCTCTCCTTCGGCTGCCTGTACCTCCTGCTGCTCGGGGTCTTTCACCTCGGCCTGGTGGCGCCGCTCGCGCTCGGGGCGACGCCCGCCGCCGCCCCCGCCTGGACGCGGTCGCTCGCCTTCCCTGCCGCGGTGTCGCTCGTCTCGATCGCCTTCGCCGCGTTCACCTTCGGTGCACGGTTTCGCGGCGCGGTCCCCCACGGCGCCGCGCCCATCCCGCCGCGGCCGATGCTCTTCTTCGCCGGGACGGCGGTGGCGCTCCTCGGGGCCGCCCTCGTGCTCCACGGCGGGCGGCAGGCGGGGGTGTTCACGACGGGCTACGGCGCCTTCTTCCACCGCGCGATGACCGCCGACGCCCGCCTGTTCAACGTCGGCCTCATGGTCTTCCCCATCGGCTTCGTGGTGGCGGCCGTGGGGGCGACCCGGCGCCAGCTCCTCGCCGTCGTCGCGGGCGTCCTGGCGGTGCTCGCGCCGCTCTTCCTCGCCGGGTTCCGCGGACCGGTCATCGTGCACCTCGCGACGCTCATCGCCGTCTGGGCACACAAGGACTTCCCGATGGCGCGGCGCGCGGCGCTGGCCCTCGCCGTGGCGGCCATCGTCCTCGTGCCGGCGGTCCGGTTCACCCGCGACACGCGCGCCGACCTCGCGACCGGGCTCGCCGCCTACGATCCCCTCGCCCTCTTCACCGAGGCCGGCACCTCGCTCTACCCGCTCGTCATCACCGCGGGCCGCGTCGACTCCGGCGCCGAGCCGCTCTGGCTCGGCCGCTCCTACGCGACCGCCCTCGCCCGCACGCTGCCCAACCTCGGCCAGCGCGCCAGCCTCGACGCGCGCGGGATGACGCCGAACGGGTGGGCGACGCTCCAGGCCGACCGCTGGCTCTACGAGCGCGGCGGTGGCATCGGCTTCTCGGGCGTCGCGGAGCCGTACCTCAACTTCGGCCGGCTCGGCGTGGTCGCCTTCTTCTTCCTCCTGGGGCTCGTCCTGCAGCGGTGGGAGCGCTGGCTCGCGCGCGATCCTTTCCGCGCGGCCGCGGCGGCGGCGACGTTCGGGTTCGTGCTCTGGACGGTGCGCAACGAGAGCATGGAGCTCTTCCGCTCGATGGCCTTCGCGGCCATCGTGGTCGGAGGAGCGTGGATGGTGCACCGCGTGCTCCACCGCCGCGCCGCGCGGGCGGCGACGGCGGCGTGAGCGGCGGGCCGGCGTGCGCTACGGCTGCGCGACGAACGTCGACTTCAGCCAGAGCTTGGGGGTCTTGTAGATGTCGGGGCCCCCGTGCCACAGGAGCTGGTTGGCGCGCCCGACCGTGTCGGAGTTGTCGAGGGCGAAGTCGACCCACACCGGCGCGCCCGGCGCGGGCGGCAGCAGACCGAGCTCGGCGAGGGCGAAGCTCGCCTCGACCCGCCAGCCGCCGGGCGCGTCCTTCACCACCACCACCGCCTCCTGCATGGGCTTGTGGCTGAAGTAGTTCCAGACGAACGGCGTCTGCGGGTTGTAGCTGATGACCAGCTGCACGTCGCCCTCCTGGAGCTCGTCCCGCCGCTCCGGGTGCGTGCCCAGGAAGAGCTCGACCGCGTCGCCCTGCCAGTTCCGGCCCATCCCCGCGGTGTTCACGACGGGGGTGGCGTCGGTGACCTCGACCGCCAGGTAGACCCGGGTCGCGTCCACGAAGACGCGGAAGTTGGCGGCATGCGAGCCCTCCGCGTTCGCCACGCGGCCCACGGGGATCGCCGGCCAGTCGGAGAGATCGCCGTCGATCCGGACCGGCGCCCTGCCGATGATGACGGGGAAGGGCTGCTGCTTGGGCCTGGTGACCGGGATCTTGCCGACCGCGGCGTCCAGGTCCTCCTGCGTCGGCTCCGCCTGCTGCGTCGAGGCGCACGCCGCCGCCACGCCGAACACCACCACGGCCGTCCACCGCACGAGCCAGCTCCTCATGGTCGATCTCCCTCCGATGTCGCTGCCGGCGCGGGAAGGCCGGCTCCCGACATCGTAGAGGATGCCGGAGGCGCGCGCCAGGTCCGCCGTCCACCCCCGCGCCGCCCCGCGCCGGGGCCGGTCACTCGGCGGCGACGATCCTCCACCGCTGGTTCGCGCTGGTGGACGCGGCGTACTGCCCGGCGGCCGCGCCGCTCGTGGTGCGACCCATGCCGTCGAGGTACAGGCTGGTCGCGCGGTTGCGGACGAGCACGGAGTTGGCGTCGGTGAGCACCGACCACTGCTGCGCGGTGCTGCTGGAGGCGCTCCACTGCCCCACGTCCGATCCGTTGGCGGT
This sequence comes from Pseudomonadota bacterium, assembly GCA_023411405.1. Lineage (GTDB taxonomy): Bacteria > Myxococcota > Myxococcia > Myxococcales > Anaeromyxobacteraceae > Anaeromyxobacter. The sequence continues at coordinate 3,080 of JAEYOU010000133.1, forward strand.
GCGCCCGGCGCCGTCGAGGTACAGGCCGGTCGCGCGGTTGCGGAGCTTGACGCCGTTGTCGAGGTTCTCGACCACCCACTGCGTGCTGGTGCTCGTCGCCGCGCTCGACTGCCCCGCGGTGGAGCCGCTGGCGGTGCTGCCCATCCCGTCGAGGTAGAGCCCGGTCGCCACGTTGCGGATCCGCACGTACGTCCCGCCGCCGCTGCCGACGCCCCAGGCATACTGGATCCGGCCCAGCCCGGAGGGGTTCACGAGCGACAAGGTGATGCTCGAGCCGGTACCGCTCTTGCGAGCCAGGCTGTACCAGTCGCCGTCGCGCAGGCCCGGCCAGTACACGCTGCCGACGCCGAGGGAGCGCAGCTTGCTGCTCACCCCGCGGACGTAGTCGGCGAAGAACGAGCCGCTGGGGATGCTGTAGTCGATCGTGTCGTAGGAGACGCCGTCCTTCGAGCCCGGCCCCATGGGCCCTCCCCACTCGGTCACGACCACTCGGCTGGCGTACGCGCCGATGTAGCCGCCGATGTGGTTTGCCCACTCGTTCTCGCTCTCGTAGCCCGCGAAGAAGGAGTAGTCGTGCACCGCGATCAGCGTCCCGTTCAGCCGCGCGTCGCGGCCGACCGCGGTGGCGTCCTGGGCGAGGCCGGCGCCGTCGAGGATCACCCGGCCGCGCGGCACGCTGGGGTAGCGGTTCAGCCACTCGTCGTACAGGTTCGTCAGGTCGGCGGTGCCGTACCCGTGCGGCTCGTTGATGACCTCGAAGTAGGCGTTCGCGTCGCCGCCGTACCGGGCCACGACCCTGTCCCACATCGCGTAGAAGGCGCTCGTGCTCTGCGGCCTGCCGCCCGTGTACGCCCAGTAGGCAAGGATCACCCTGCCCTGGGTGAGCGCGGTGTCGATCACGCCGGTGTAGGTCGACCAGTAGCTGCTGACGGTCGGCTCGTTGATCGGCAAGCGGACGGTGTTGGCGCCGGAGATCGCGTAGAGCTGGCCGACGACGCGGGAGGCGACGGTCGACGCCGAGGCGTACGTGTCGGAGGCGCCGAGCCCGGAGAGGTACAGGACGCCGTTGACGAAGTTGTCCCGCTGGTCCGCCCAGTTGACGCCCCGGATCTGCCCGGCGGGAGGAGGAGGCGGCGGCGGAGGGGGCGGAGGCGGCGTGCCGCCGGCGGTGACCGAGATGCCGGAGACCTTGGGATTGTCCGGGCCGCCCGCGCGGGCGAACTGGATCACCACCTGGCCGCCCGCGTTCGCCGTCGTCTCGAAGGAGCGGGCGATCGCCCTGCGCGCCCCCCCCGCCGCCGCGAAGATGTCGAACGCCGTCAGCACGGTCGCGCCGTTGATCGCCACGTCGAACGTGCGCTGCCCCGCCGCCGTCCAGTAGCTCTCGGCGAAGTAGAGCGTCACCGTCTGCGCCGAGCCCGGCGTGCGGCTCCCGACCGTGTAGGTGAACTCCCCGTACCGCTCCGTCTGGAACACCGCCGCCGGCGGCACCGGCGAAGGCACGAGCGAGGTGTCGATAGCCGCCGTCGTCGCGTAGGTGCTCCCGCCGGTGAACCCCGCGTCCGCGGCGAACGCGCCGGAGGCCGCGCCGCCCGCGTTCAGGGACACCGCCACGTCGCTCGCCGCGCCCGGCACGGTCCACCGCTGGTTGGCGCCCGTCCCGCAGGTCCAGAGGATGAGCCGGGTCCCGTTCGCGGTGCCCGCGCCGTTGGCGTCCAGGCAGAGCCCGGACTGCATGTTGGTGATGGTGCCGTCCGCGTTGACGTTCCACCGCTGGCCGGCCTGGCCGGCGCAGTCCCCGATCACGGCCGCGGTCCCGGCGGCGGTGGCGCCGCCCGAGGGCTGGAGGCACTTGCTCCCGTACACGACGAGCCGCTGGCTCGCGTCGTGGGTCCACGACTGGTTGGTCCCGCCGTTGCAGTCCCAGAGCTGCGCCTGCGTCCCGTTGGCCGTGGACTGCCCGCTGATGTCGACGCACCGCTGCGACTGCACGCCGACGATCGGATCGCCCGTGAAGGCCAGCGCCTCCGACGCGGCGGTCTGCGCCGTGGGGTCCTCCTGCTGCGCGCAGCCGGCGACGAGCATGAGCCCGACGATGGCGGCCCGGACGAGCGCGCGTGGGGGAACGGTGGCGGCGGGACGGCGAGGCGTCATGGTCTCTCCTCCGGTGGATCGCTCACGCCGGCCGGAGCCGCCGCGGACCCGATCGATGCGGACTGGAAGTGCAAGCGACACGTGTACCGGAGGGATTCGCGTCCCGTCGATGCGCCAAAGAAGGACGCCGAGGAAGGCCCCGAGATCCGGACCGTTTCCGCCCGGAGCGTCGGAGGCGCATGCGATCACGCGGCCGCTCGCCCGGCCGCGACGCACAGGGCAGCAGACCAGCCAACCGCGCGTGACCACGGACGTGCGGTGAATCACGCCGAAGCCCTGACATGTGCGCGCGAGAACGACGTGGCGCCCGCCCGGCGCCGCGCAGGAGGGGCACTCGAATGAAAGGCATCTCTCCCGGGTTGTGCCGACGCCCCGTATTGGGGCCTCCACCTTCGCCCGCCCCGCACGCTCCGGCTCGCTCGTCCGCGCCGCGACCGCTCGCCGGACTGGGCCCGTCTCGAGCTCCGGCTCGAGAGAAAGGCAGCCGCCGAGATGTCTCTCGCGAAGCGACTCCTTCCCCTCGCCGTCCTCTCCGCATGGTTCGCCACGGCGTGCGGCGCGACCTCCGGCTCGAGCCCGTCCGCCGCGCTCGCGATCGAGCCGGCGTTCTCGGAGGTGCACCCGGGCGACACCGTCCGGTTCTCCGCCTTCCTCGAGGGCGCCCCCGCGGACCAGGTCACCTGGTCCGTCGACCCCGGCGCCGGGATGATCCAGGCCGACGGCACCTACGTCGCGCCCGACGCCGAGGGAACCTACACCGTCCGTGCGACCCACGACACCGGCGAGACCGCCGGCGCGACGGTCGTCGTGAAGGAGCGCGCCGGACAGGGCGTCACCGTGAGCGTGTCCCCGAAGGCGGCCTCCGTGCAGGCGGGCGAGGCGCTCGCGCTGACCGCGACGGTCACCGGCAGCGCGGTCTCCACGGTCACCTGGTCGGTCGAGGAGGGCGCGGCCGGGGGCGCCGTCACGTCCGGCGGCCAGTACACCGCCCCGGCCGCCGCGGGCACCTACCACGTGGTCGCGACGAGCACGGCGTCCGCCTCCGCCATGGACCGCGCCACCATCACGGTGACCGCGGCGCCGCCCCCCCCGCCGCCGCCGGCGGGCCCGCAGCTCTACGTCGCCCCGGACGGCAACGACGCCAACCCGGGCACCGAGGCCCAGCCGTGGCGCACCCTCCAGAAGGCGATGAACGCGGCCACGCCCGGCGCGACCGTGAACGTCCGCGGCGGCACCTACCGCGAGCGCCTCACGCTCAACGTCTCCGGCACCGCCGACAAGCCGATCGTGTTCCAGCCGTACGGGTTCTCCGGCGCGCCCGGCTGCGGCGGCTTCACCGGAAAGGCCTGCGGCGGTGAGAAGGTCGTGTTCGACTACGCACCCCTCGGCACGATCACGGACGGCGTCCCCTTCCTCCGGATCAGCGGCAGGAGCCACGTCACGATCCAGGGCTTCACGTTCCAGAACTTCACCTGCAACGGCCCGATGCAGCAAGGCGTACGGATCGACGGCTCGTCGAGCTACGTCGACCTGCGCCACAACAGGTTCCTGAACAACCGCAACGTCTACCCGCAGATCGACCACACCGCCGCCCTGCTCCACATCCGCGTGTGGGGCCCGGCGCACCACGTCACGTTCTTCCGGAACGAGCTCGGGAACATCGTCACGGTCGTGAGCGAGGCGCTCACGATCGACCAGAACGCCCGCGACGTCCTCATCGAGGAGAACTGGATCCACGACGTCGACGGCATCGCGATCGACACGCACGGCGCCGCGCACCACGTCACGGTCCGCGGGAACCTGCTCGAGTTCATCGGCCGGCGGCGCGACGGGAGCATCTGGTACGGCAACCCGGCGAACGCCATCTACAACGACGGCGGCAACAACGTCCTGATCGAGCGGAACGTCGTCCGCGACTCCTCCTGGGCGTTCGCGGTCGTGTCCGAGCCCAACCAGCCGGTGAGCCACACCATCGTGATCCGGAACAACGTCGCCTACCGGAACACGCACGCCGGCATCATGCTCGGGAACTGGTACAGCGCCGACGGCTCCAACGTGTACGGGATCCAGGTCCTCAACAACACGCTCGTGGCCAACGACTTCGGCTTCGTGATGCGGCCGTTCCAGGGCGCCACGGTCGTCTGGAAGGGCAACATCCTCGCCAACAACAACACCAACATCTACAACATCCTCGGCACGAACCCGGGGACGCTCGACTACAACCTGTACTTCGGCGGCGGCGCGACCGGGCCGGACGCGCACAAGCTCACGGGCGACCCGCTCCTCGTGAACCCCGCGGGCGGCGACTTCTCCCTCCGCCCGGGCTCCCCGGCGATCGACGCCGGCGACCCGTCGGCGGGCGACACGTACGGCGCGCTCGACCAGCGCGGCGGCGCGCGGATCGTGAACGGCCGGATCGACGTGGGGGCGATCGAGGCTCGCTAGAGGGAGGAGGCCTCCATCACCCGCCGCCCGCTCCCCGCGTCCGCGGGGGGCGGGCGGTTTCGTGCTTCGTGGGAACGGAGAGGCACCCGCTCCCGGTCCCGCACCCGGCTCCTCGCTTCTCACTCCGGCACGTCCCCCGCCGACTGGTACACCTCGCGCCACACCCGGCCGTCCCACTCCACCTCTGCCACCCGGCTCGTCCGCGGCGCGGGGCTCGTGAACGGCGCCAGCCGGATCCCTTCCCACCGGAGCGGCCCCAGCCGCCCGCCGGAGTCGTTCCGGATCCGGATCGTGAGCCGCTGGCCCACGACCGCGCCGGTCGGTCCACGGACGGTGAACGGCCCCGGCGCGCCGAAGCGCAGGTCCCACGTC
>JAEYOU010000135.1 GCA_023411405.1 Pseudomonadota bacterium
CCGCAAGCTCGGCCGGCAGCTCGCCGCCGAGGGCCGCGCGCCCGCGTTCGGCGCACCCGTCGCGGAGTGCTGCGTGGTCTACTCCGCCGACGCCGACCTCTGGACCAACGGCCGTCACCGGCTCTCCGTCGTCCGCGCCGGCGAGGCGCTCGCCGCGCTCCACCTCCAGGCGCCCGTCGTGACCCGCGTGCAGGACGCGCCGGCCGAGGCCGCGCTCGTCCTCGCCGACGCCGAGGGGCTCTCGTCGCAGGAGGCGAAGGAGCTCGAGCGCCGCCTCCAGGCCGGCGCCGCGGTCCTCGCGTTCGGCGAGCCCGGCCAGGTGGACGAGGGCGGCCGGCCCGCCGGCGCGTTCCTCCCCGCCGGCAAGCCCGGCGGCGTGAAGGTCGGGAGCGGCACGCTCGCCGTCCTCCCGCCGCTCACGCCGGAGAAGGGCTCGCCCGCGCCCGTCGCCCCCGCCGCGCTCACGAAGGCCCTGGCCGCCCTCCTCGGCCGCGGCCGCCGCGCCGCCGGCGTCTCCGGCCGCAGCCCCCTCCTCGCGGTGATGCACCGGAGCGGCGAGACGCTCGACGTGCACCTCGTGACGCTCGGCGCGGAGCGCGCGCAGGGCGTGACCCTCTTCCTCGCCTCCGACCTCGCCGGCGGCGTGCGCCGCGGCCGGTTCCTCTCGGCGGACGGGAGCGACGTCGTCATCCGGCTGAACCCGTCGGGCTACCAGCTCTCGACCGTGCTCCCGAGCTTCCACGGGTACGGGGTGCTGACGCTGGCGACGTGAGCGCGAGGCGGCTCGCTCCGAGCGTCACCGTCCGCCCTTCGACTCCGCAGCCGCGAAGCGGCGAGCACGGCCCAGGGCCCCGCGCAGCAGGGGTGGGGGCCCCAGCGAAGCTGGGGGAGGGGTGCAACCCCTCCCCCGCGGGGCAGCCGCGCGCAGCCGCGAAGCGGCGAGCACGGCCCAGGGCCCCGCGCGTCGGGGTGGGGCTGGCATCGGAACGGCGCCTGCGGCGCCCACGGGCTCTGCCCGTGGGGCGGGGCGGCACGCCCCGTCTAGAAGTGATACATGGCGGCGACACTGCCGGTGAAGATCGACCACGGCTCCTTCCCGCGAAGCGTCTGGATGCCCCACGTCCGCGTCGACCGCTCGATCGGCCCGACCGTCGTCTTCACGCTGTCGTAGGAGAACGCGAACCCGAGGCTCGCCTCGATGGCGAGCTGCGGGAGCCCCACGAACCCGAAGTAGATCTCGAACCCCGCCTTCGCCCCCAGCCGCGCCGCCCAGCCCTGGTACTCGGTCGCGTCCCCGCCGGCGTCGAGGGCGGGGATCTTCTCGTGGGCGTAGATGACGTCGAACTCCGGCACGAGCTCGAAGGTCGCGTGCCGGTGGTGCGTCACCGCGAGCGGCAGGCCGACGTGGAGCCCGTACCCCGTGAGCGCCGGGCCGTCGTCGCTCTCCAGCCTGCCCGCCTGCGGCGACGTCACCGAGCTCCGGCGGAAGGCGAGCCCCACGCCCGCGTCCCAGCCCCAGTTCCGGAACGGGCCCAGCGGCTGCTTCGTCCAGTGGCGCAGGCCGAGCGTGTACACCGTGAGCGGGATCGGCTCGGCGCCCCCGCTCGCCGGGAACTCGAACGGCTGGGTGTTGAACACCACCAGCGCGTACGTGCCCATCGCCCGCTCGCCGTCGCCGGCGGGCTCCCGCGCGCGCGCCTGCGCCGGCTCGAGCGAGGTGAAGACGGGTTGCTTGTTCTGCGCCGCGCCCGCGCCGGCGGAGCCGAGCAGGGCGAGGGCGAGGATCGATCGAGCCGCAGGGGACGCGCGCATGGAGGCCTCGAGCTGGGGTCGTTGCTTCTTGGCGAGGCCGACCCAGGCAAGCAAGCCCGAGGCGGGGCGCGGTCCACGACCGTTTACCGGTGCGCAGATGTGCGCCGCGGCCCCCTCCCCCAAGCAAGCAAACACTTCCGGTGGTGGCGCGCCGCGCCCGCGCCTAGACCAGCCCTTCCCCCGGAGGCCGCAATGCGCGCGACCCGTCTCCTCGCCGCCGTCTCGGCCGCCGCCGCCGTCCTCGCCTGCGGCGGCGCCGGCGCGGACGACATGGGCGTGCAGGAGCCGCCGCCCGCCGACACCACCTGCCCGATCCCCGTCGCCGTCTCGCACCCCACGTTCCGCGGCGACATCCTCCCCCTGCTGCGGCTCACGTGCGGCGCGAACAGCGCCATCTCCTGCCACGGCGCGCCGTCGCCGCGCGGGCACGTCTCGTACGCGGCGAGCCTCGGGGCGAGCGAGGTCCACGCGCAGCTCCTCGCCGCGCCGGCGAACGCGCCGCCCGGGACCGAGTGGCGCCGGATCGCGCCCGGCGACCCCGCGCGCTCGTGGCTCCTCGAGAAGGTGACGCAGGACGATCCGGGCGGCGCGGGCCAGGCCTACGGCAACCGGATGCCGCTCGGGCTCCCGAACCTCTGCGCACCCACGGTGGAGACGATCCGGAGCTGGATCGCCGCGGGCGCGAAGGACGACTGACATGGCCGACCTCACCCCCATCGCCGCGTGGACGGCGGACGACGTCCAGCACCTCGCGCGCCGGGCCGGCTTCGGCCTCTCGCCCGAGGCCGCCGCGGCGCTCGCCGCGACGCCGCCCGCCACCGCCATCCCCGCCTGGATCTCCGGCGCCGGCCTGGACCTCGGGCCCTTCGAGGCCGCGCTCGCCCGGGCCGACCCGGTGGACGAGGGGGCGCGGAGCGGCGCCGCCGCCGTGGCCGGCCCGCACCCCTACCTCGTGCAAGGGGCGCACGCCTGGCGGAACGACCTCGACCGCGCGCAGGCCTACTGCGCCTTCCGCATGCAGTACAGCCCGTACGCGATGCAGGAGCGCCTCGCGCTCTTCTGGCACAACCTCTTCGCGACCGGCTGGCAGAAGGTCGACTCCGTCGCGCTCGTCCTCCAGCAGCTCGAGACGCTGCGGGCGATGGGGCTCGCGCGGTTCGAGGACCTGCACGTCGCCGTCTCGAAGGACCCGGCGATGTGCGTCTGGCTCGACTCGGTCCTGAACCGCGCCAGCGGCCGGAACGTCCCGAACGAGAACTACGCGCGCGAGGCGATGGAGCTCTACTCGCTCGGGGCCGACAACGGCTACAACCAGCAGGACATCACCGAGCTCGCCCGCGCGCTCTCGGGGTGGAGCTTCACGGTCCGTCCCGCCGACGTCGTGCGGGCGCCCGACGGGAGCGGCCGGACCGCGGCCCGCGGGAACTTCCGCGTCTACGACGGCGGGCCCAACACCGAGCTCCTCTGGAACGACCTCGGCGCGGCGACGCCGCCCGCGGCGCTGCCGAACCACCGCGCGACCGGCGGGGCGACGTTCCTCGGCGAGACCTTCGCCGACGTGAACGCCCCGCCCGCGGGGATGGCGAAGGGCGAGCACGTCCTCCGCGCGATCGTCCCGCAGCGCGGGCCGCAGGTGGCGCAGTTCCTCGCCCGCCGCCTCGTCCTCCACTTCGTGACCGGCGCGCCGGCGCAGGCCGATCTCGACGACGTCGCCGCGATGATCCGCGCCGACGCCGGGTTCGACCTCCGGGTCGCCCTCGAGCGCCTCCTCTCGTCGCGCTGGTTCTTCGACGCCGCGAACCGGTTCGCCCTGGTCGAGGGGCCGGTCTCCTGGACGGTCCGCGCCGCGCGCGCGCTCGGGTACCCGCTGGCGCAGGCGGCGGGCGCGACCGCGGCCACGAACCGCTTCCCGGCGTGGGCGATCGTGGCGGACTTCTTCGACGCCGCCGGGATGCGCCTCCTCGACCCCGCCGGCCCGAACGGCTGGAAGGAGGACGTGGCCTGGCTCAACTCCGGCACGGCCCGGTTCCGGACGCGGCTCGCCGCGGCGCTCGCGCTCGGCGAGACGTTCCGGCAGGGCGACGCCGACCGGGCGATCTTCCCCTCCGACCCGGACGCCTGGTTCCCTGCGCCGCCCGCGAGCCCCGACTCCCTCCTCGCCCGGCTCGTCCAGCTCCTCCAGCCCGCGCCGATCCCCGGCACCGTCTCGGCCGACTGGCTCGCCCGCCTCTGGCCCGCGGGGACGACGTTCGCGTGGGACGACGCCGGCCGGCAGAAGGCCCGCGCGCTCGCCTTCCTCGTCCTCTGCTCGCCCTCGGCGCAGCTCTACTGACCCGGACCCAAGGCCCCGCCATGACGACCTTCACCCGCCGCGACTTCCTCAGGGGCGTCTCCGCCGCGGGCGCCGTGGCCGGCGCCGCCGCGCTCGGCCTCCCGGGCTGCGCGCCCGAGGACCGGGTGATCCAGCCCGCCACGCCCCGCCCGGCGCGGCCGATCCTCGTCGTCGTCTTCCTCGACGGCGGGAACGACTGGCTCAACATGATGCCGCCGACGGCCGGCCGGAACCGCGCCGCCTACGAGACCCGGCGGCCCCAGCTCCTGGTCCCCCGCGCGGACCTCGTCGAGATCGGGCCCGGCTGCGGGCTCCACCAGGACTTCACCGGCATGAGCCTGCTCTCCGACCTGGGCCGGATCGCCTGGGTCCAGGGGATCGGGATGAACAACCCGAACCTCTCGCACTTCGTCTCGCAGGACCTCTGGGGCCAGGGGTCGGCGCAGCCGAACGGGACGGGCTGGCTCGGCCGCTGGGCGGACGCGTCCTTCGACCCCGCCGCCGACGCGCTCCGCGGCGTCGCGGTGACGGGCGACGTGCACGTCATGCTCCGCGGCCAGGACCGGACGTTCGTCTCGATCAACGGGCCGAGCGGCTTCGTGTACCCGGCGTGGCTCCGCGGTGGCCGCGTCGGCGCGCCCTGGGATCGGGCGCTCCTCCAGGCCGGCTACGAGGCCGCCGTCGCGG
>JAEYOU010000582.1 GCA_023411405.1 Pseudomonadota bacterium
CTCGCCGGCACGCGTGCCCGGCGAGCGCCCGCGGGCGGGTGCGAGCCGCTCCGACACGCGCCGCCCCCCGCGAGCGGGTGACCCTGGTGCCGGGGAGACCTGCGCAGCGTACGGCGCGGAGCGCGCGCCCATGGCAGCGGATCTGCGTGAATTTCCGGAGGTCCGCGCGGGGCGGACGCGGCGCCGCCGGTGGTACGCGGTTCGCAGTTCCTCCTCCGGTGACGACCGAGAGGACAACGACGCCGGTGCCGGAGCAGCCGCGCGTGCTCGTGGTGGACGACGACCCGCTCGTCGGCCGCATGATCCAGCGGGTGCTCCAGGGCTTCCGCGTCACCTTCGCCCAGAGCGCCACCGGCGCGCTCGGCCGGATCCAGGCGGGGGGTGACTTCCAGGCGATCGTCTGCGACGTACGCATGCCCGGGATGTCGGGGATCCAGTTCCACGACGAGCTCGCGCGCGTCGCCCCCTCGCTCGCGAAGCGGCTGGTGCTGCTGACGGGCGCGTGGGACGCGCAGATCGCCGCCTACGCCGAGCGCGCGTGCGTCCCGTGGCTGCCGAAGCCCTTCGTGCCGGAGCAGCTCCGGGCCGCGGTCCGGCAGGCGGCGCGCCACGCGGGGAAGTGATCGCGGCGCGCGCGTGGCCGCGCGGCGTTCAGGGGATCGACTCGAGCGCCTGCGCGAGCTGCTCGAGGCTCGGGGGCTTCGAGAGGTGCTGCTCGAAGCCGGCCTCCCGCGCGCAGCGGACGTCCTCCGGCAGGGCGTACCCGCTCACCGCGACGAGGTGCACGTCGCGGAGCTCCGGGTGGCCGCGGATCGCGCGCGCCACCTCGTAGCCGTCCATCCCGGGCAGGCCGAGGTCGCACAGCACGATCTCGGGGTGCCGGTCGCGGGCGCGGGCGACGCCCTCCGCGCCGCCGTGCGCGACCTCCACGTCGTGCCCCTCGATCTCGAGCACCTCGCGGAGCGTGCTCGCTGCGTCGACGTTGTCCTCGATGATGAGGACGCGCCGGCGCCGGCGCGCACGCGCCGGGGCGCGGCGATCCTCGTCGGCGTCCTCGCGCAGCGGGAGCCGGACCTCGAACTCCGAGCCCCGCCCCACGCCGGCGCTGCGCGCCTCGACCTGCCCGCCGTGGGAGGCCACCAGCCCGCGCACCAGCGCGAGCCCGAGCCCGAGCCCGCCGCGGGAGCGCACCCGCGCGGCCTCGTCCTGCGCGAACGGCTGGAAGAGCCGGGAGATCGTCTGTCGGTCCATCCCGATGCCGGTGTCCCGCACGAGGAGCCGCGCGAACCCGCGCGGCGCCCGCGAGACCTCGACGCGCGTCTCGCCGCCGGGGGCCGTGAACTTGGCGGCGTTGTGCAGCAGGTTCGCCACCACCTGCGCGAGCCGCGTCGGATCGCCCTCCACCAGGAGCGCCTCGCCGGCGGTGTGCACCGAGAGCGCGACGCCCGCGGTCTCGAACGTGGAGCGGTGGTCCTCGGCGGTGCGGAGGACGAGGTCGTTCAGCTCGAGCCGCTGGCGCAGGAGCTCGATCCGGTTCCGCTCGATGCGCGACATGTCGAGCAGGTCGTCCACGAGGCGCGCGAGCTGCCCGATCTGGCGCTCCATCACCGCGAGCGCGCGCCGCGACGGCTCGCTCCCGGGCTCCACGCGGCTCAGGATGTAGAGCGCGTTCCGGATGGGCGCGAGCGGGTTGCGGAGCTCATGGGAGAGCAGGGCGAGGAACTCGCCCTTGCGCCGGTTCGCCTCGCGGAGCTCCCGCTCCGCCAGCGCGCGCTCCGTGATGTCGCGGCCGATCGCCAGCACGCACTCCACCTGCCCGTCCGCGCCGCGCTCCGGCACGAGCAGGACCTCGTACCGGCGCTCCATGCGGACGCCGCTCAGCTCGCACCGGGCCAGGTCGCCCGCGAGCGCGCGCTCGAAGGCCCGCTCCCAGGTCGCCGCCGAGGCCGCCGGGAGCCCGAGCTGCTCGGCGGTCTTCCCCAGGGCCTCCGCGGGCGGGGGGCCGATGGCGCCGAGCGCCCGGTTGGCGTAGAGGACGCGGCGATCCCGGCCGAACAGGAACACGAGATCCGGCGACTCCTCCGCCATCCGGCGGAAGAGCGCCCGGTCCGCGTCGAGCGCCTCGGCCGATCGACGCTGCTCCGTCACGTCCACGAGGAACCCGTCCCACCGCCGGCCGGGGCCGCGGCGCCACGGCTCCGGGAGGGACCGCGCCTCCACCCACTTGCGCCGGCCGGAGGGCGTCCTGATCCGGAACTCCGCGTGCAGGGGCGCGCCGGCGCGGACCGCCGCGCCGACCGCGCCGGCGAGCCGGACGCGGTCCTCGGGGTCCACCATGCTCCAGAGCGCGTCGCTGTCCGCCTCGAGCACCTCCGGCTCGAGCTCGAGCAGCTCGCGGGCGCCGCCGCTCACCCAGACGAACCGATCCTTGCCGCGCGTGGGCGGGACGTACTCGTACAGCACGCCGGGCACGTTGGAGGCCAGGCGGCCGAGGTCCGTGCGCATCCGCGGCCGGCCATCGCGCCTGCGGTCTCCGCGCGGAGCCTTCCGCCGTCGCTGGGACCCGTTGGCCCCACCGGAACCGCGAGGTCGCTCAGGAGACATGCGATGTCCGTCGACTCGCCATTCGAGGGCGCTGGCGGAAAGCTAGGCCGCGCCGGCGTGGCGGCCAACAGGAGGCGATCCCCAGGGTCGAGAAGCCACGCTGCGATCACCGCGCCGGGGGCGGGGCGGCCCGGCGGGGAGGTGCGCCGTGCCGCGGCGAACGCTCGTGCACCGTGCGGGTGGGTGGCGCCGGGGCGCCCGGGGCCGAAGGGTCCCCGTGCTCGCCAGCCGGGGTTGGGGCCAGACGCTCGGAGCCATGGCGCAGCTCCGGATCGAGGCGGCCCGCGCGCGCGCGCGTGAACGTTCACACGCGCGCGCTGCGCCGCGCACGCGGCGCTCCGACGCAAAGCGAGGCGTACGCAAACGACCGCGGATCCCCGCGCGGGATGGGTTCCGCGCGCACTCGCCCGACCGAGCACCGAGCGCGGCGCCAGCGGGCGCGGCTCTTGTTGTAGATTGCGCGCCCCTCGAACCACGGGGAGGTCGGGAATGGTGCCGGGTGGCACTGCGCTGGACGAGTGCACCGTCGAGGTCGGACTCTCTGTCCGGCACGATCGCGACGCCGAGAGCGCCGGCCGCGAGGCCGCGCGGGCGGCGCTCGCGCCGCTCCGGGTCAACGCGCCGAGCGTCCTCCTCGCCTTCGCGTCGGCGCGGTACGACGCGGGCGCCGTGGCCCGCGGCCTCCACGCCGTCACCGGCGGTGTACCGGTCGTGGGCGCCACCACCGCCGCCGACCACGGGCACGGCGGCGCGATCTGCGACGGCGAGCGCGGGGACGGCGTGGTGGTGGCGGCGATCGGCTCCCCCCACCTCTCGGTCCGCGTCGGGGTGGGGGAGGGGGTCTCGCGCGGGTGGCACGCGGCGCTCGACCAGGCGCTGGCGAGCCCGGCCCTGGCCGGGCTCTTCGACGGCACCGGCCACGCCTGGCGTGACCTCATGCGCCGCGGCCGGAGCGCGTTCGCGTTCCTCTCCGCGCCCGGCGAGACCGTGCGCGCGCCGAGCTACTCCTCCCAGATCGTCGAGGCCTTGAAGCGCCGGTCGCTCGGGATGCTCCCGGTCTTCGGCGGCGCGAGCGCGTGCGCCTGGCCGGAGGAGAACAATCACGTCTTCGGCGCGGGCCGCGCCGTGCGTGACGGCGTGGTGGTGGCGGTGTTCGAGACCGAGCTCCGCTTCGGGATCGCGCTCGCGCACGGGCTCCGTGAGACCTCGACGCGGCTGACCATCACGCGCTGCCGGGGCGAGGAGGTGCTGGAGTTCGACGGCCGCCCCGCGGCGCAGGCGTACGCCGAGGCGATGGGCGTGCCGCTCGCGGCGCTCGAGGGGAAGAACCCGAGCGAGGTCACCCGCAAGCTCCTCGGCATCCAGGACTCCTCGGGGCAGTTCATCCCGTACATGGCCCGGTCGGTGACCGAAGGCGGCGGGATCGTCTTCAGCCGCGCCGTGACCGCCGGGGCCACGCTCACGGTCCTCCTCCCCGATCCGCGCACGAGCCTCGAGGCCGGGCCGGCCGCGCTCCGCACGGCGATCCTCCGCGGCGGCGTGGTGGAGCCCGCGCTCGCCGTGGTCGCCGCCTGCCCCACGCGCTTCACGCTCCTCGGCGACGCCGCCGCCGCGGAGGTGCCCCTCATGAGGAAGGCGCTCGGTGGGGCGCCGCTGGTCGGGTTCCGGAGCTGGGGCGAGCAAGGGGTGACCGACGCCGGGATCTCGAGCGCCACCAACGGCGTCATCGCCGCGCTGGTGCTGGGGAAGGAGCGCTCGCAGCTCGCGCAGGCCGCGCGCGAGGCGGAGCGGCTCCGGGAGGAGGCGGAGGGCATCCAGCGCCGCGCGCAGGAGGAGCTGGAGCGCCAGGTGGCGGAGCGCACCGCCCAGCTCGTCGCCGCGAACGAGGAGCGGACCCGGATGGTCGAGCAGCTCATGCACGCCGACCGGCTCGTGGCCATGGGGCGGCTCGCGGCCGGGGTCGGCCACGAGATCAACAACCCGCTCACGTACGTGCTCTCGGGCCTGGAGGCCGCGGCGGAGGAGCTCGACGCGGTCGATCCGGAGCTGCCCGCGGGCAGGCTCGACGCGGTCCGGCAGAACCTCGCCGAGGTGCGCGAGGGGCTCGAGCGGATCCGGCAGGCCGTCCGGGATCTCAAGACGTTCAGCCGCCCCGACACCGAGCCGCGGCGCCCGATCGCCGTCGGGAAGGTGCTCGAGGCGTCCCTCCAGATGGCGGCCAACGAGATCCGTCACCGGGCCGTCCTGGTGCGCGAGTTCGCGGAGACGCCGCCGATCCTGGGGAACGAGGCGCGGCTCGGGCAGGTGTTCCTGAACCTCCTCGTCAACGCGGCGCAGGCCATCCCGGAGGGCGACGCCAGCCGGAACGAGATCCGGGTCCGCACCTCGGTCGAGCCGTCCGGCCGGGTCGTGGTCGAGGTGCGAGACACGGGCCGCGGCATCGCGCGGGAGGACCTCGAACGGATCTTCGAGCCCTTCTTCACCACCAGGCAAGGGCAGGGTGGCACCGGCCTCGGCCTCTCGATCAGCCGGAACCTCGTCACGGTCATGGGCGGGGACATGACCGTGGAGAGCGCGCCGGGGAAGGGGGCGTGCTTCCGGGTCCGCCTCCCTCCCGCGGAGGCGACCGACGA